>JAIDNJ010000123.1 GCA_029063895.1 Muribaculaceae bacterium
CATGGCAGAATTCAAAATCGACGGCCGCATGAAAGTGAAAGGCCTCAAGGAAAAATTCAAAGAAACATTCGGACTCTCGCTCCGCGTCTACACAACCCTCACCTGCAAGGCTCCCGCCAAAGACGACGCCACTCTCGCATCAATTCGTGCAGAGGGTGCCAAAGGTGGAGAAATCACAGTGGGCTCCAACCGCAAGGTGGCCAGTTTCGAGAAAATGGTGGCCGATGCCTATGGTATCGGTGTGCAGGTGGCCAACGCCGATAACACCAAGCTTGCCAACGACGACGACACTCTCGCCGCCGCTGCAAAGAAATAAAACATTTCTTCAGCAAAAGCCGCCGCTATCGCCATCTGACTCATAGCGGCGGCTTTTCAAACTTTCAATCCCTACTCAAGAATAACGCATGAGTACAAAAGCCTATTATCAGAAGCAGATTATAGACCTGCGCGCACGTATGGCTCGCGAGAAAGAGGCCATGAAGCGCGACAACGAGTCATATTCCCGCCTTATCAAAAATGCCTCATCGCCATCGTCCAAGGCTTCCTATCGCAAGACCAAGGTCGATAAGGCCGAAAGTCATAAGCGCAATATCGAATCAATCAAGCGGCAGATAGCCCAGGCGCAACTCAACAAGACGAAAGCGCCAAAATAACATCTGACTATGAGTGATTTTTGGAAAGGCGTTTTTGCCGTGCTCACCCTCCAGTGGCTCTTTGGTAAGGGGAATGGTAGCGGCGGTTGTGGCTGCGGCGGTTGCATGACCGCCCTGATTCTCGGCATGTGTATGTTATTGTATGTTTTTGGGTTATTCTGATATTTCTTCTTGATGTATGAAGGAGATTAATTCTTTATTGCAACAGGCGACAAAAGCGCTTGATTTGCTTGATAATATTGATGACAGTTTTCCGTCGACCTGGTCAAAAGATTTAAAGCAGACTGTAAGAATTGCGGTCAAAGGTAACAAGATTTCCGAACGGGAGCGGGAATTGCTTCATCGCAAAGGGGCTAAGGAAAATATCGATCCTGAAGAAATTGACATGGTTGTCGACCGAATTATTGCCTCTCAACTTGAAGATGAGAAGTTGATGAATGAGCTTGACCTCGACGATGACGATTTTGACGATGATCTCCCGCCCGAAATAAAAAAATATTTGCCTGTTATCGAGGCGATGGAAGATGGCGATGTAATGAGCATTGTCATGGCTTGTCTGAAATGTTTCGCTCCGCTTTTGCTGTGCTGCCTGGCCCTAATCGTCGTTTGCTTCTTTATCAAGTGGTGGCTGGGACTCCTTTCAATACTCGGTGTCGCCGTGTTCCTGTGCTTGAAAGCCTATGGCATCTATAAGAAACTTGACGAAATGTAATGAAAATCCCCGGCCTATCATTTTCTTGGAAAAGAGCGGTTGGATTGACTGCCGCGAAGCAGAAAATTTCACGCACTACCGGCATCCCGATGTCGCGCACCGGCCTTGAACGCAAAGTCGGCGCGTTGATTTTGGACGCAATTTTTGGTAGCGGAAAGAAAAAACGAAAAAGACGTTGATAAATGGTCTATTCACTCAAACAGTTTAAATATGAACTGGCGCGTGCATTGGATGACAATCTCCACACGCGCCAGTGGCACAATATTGTCGATTGGCTCATCATAGCCATGATTTTGATAAGTACAGCCGAGATATTTTTGTCGACTTTTGACCTGAATCCGGGGCTTCGTCGCTTTCTATTCTGGGTTGATATTGTCACGCTGGTATTCTTTACTGTCGAGGTGTGTCTGCGCATCTGGGTTGCTCCGCTCATCAACCCCAAATGGAAGGGTTGGAAAGGCCGTTTGCGCTACTGCTTCTCTTTTTATGGATTCATTGATGTTGTTTCGACTTTCCCGTTTTATCTCCAGTGGATTTTCCCGTTGCCCGTCATGGCGTTCAAGGCGCTGCGTACGGCCCGCGTCGTGCGCACGCTCCGCATAGGCCGCTATACCAAGTCGTTCAATCTGCTCTCGGATGCTATACGTGAGAAACGCCATGAACTTATCGTGGCCATGCAGTTTTTGATTGTAATAACGGTCATTCTGAGTCTTGTTCTCTTTTTTGCCGAGCACGATGCCCAGCCCGATGTATATGACAACGGAGCGGTCTCGGTTATGTGGGCTTTTGCCCAGTATATCGGTGACCCGGGCCAGTTTGCCGACACACCCCCTGTCACTGTCGTCGGCCGCATTATAGCGTGCATAGTCGGCCTGCTCGGCATCGCGATAGTTGCTGTCCCTACCGGCATTATCGGCGCAGGATTTACCGATGCTATCGAGAATCGCAATCACAAGGAGGAGGTCGAAAACGATGCCGCAAAACTCCGTAACGGATTTGAACGTAAACTCGACCGTCCCACCGGCATTCAGGTCGTGCCCCCATTTGCAAGTGTCGAGGATTTGAAAGCACGCCTCGGCATGAAAGCCGACAGCCTTCAGGAGGCCGTCAATCACGGGCCCGGTTTCAGGATTGTCAACCTTGCCGGAACGATTCCGACCGATGGCGACACCTATGTTAACGACCGCATCGCTATCGAACATTATCCACAGAACCGACCGTATGGCTGCTGTATTGACCGTAATTCGCGCGTCACGATTGTGTCGCCATCCAACATGATAGACCCCGGATTGACTCATTTCTGCTTTTATCTCGCCTATATCGGCGGTTTCAACTATATCAGCCGCGAGGTAGGGGAGCGCGCCCCCTACAAGTCGTTCTATGCATTTAAATCGGAGGACGTTGTTGACGGACTGAAAGAATATAACACCGATTTGCAAAATCTGATGGATCGTCAGGGTGCATGGTCTCTGACAATTGTTGTTGCCAGCGGCGCCAATGAACCGCCCTATCCAACCAACATTCATCTCAATATCGGCGGCCCTAAAGGCGATGAGCGTACCTCGGGTGACGATCTTTTTATCAAAGACGGTGAAACTTATGAAGCCTTTTATCATTTTCTTGAGCAAAAGGTTGCCGATGATTTGAATCTTACCGTTGACCATCAGAAGTATCATAACAACAATTCATCCAATGTCTTTTTGCGCAAACTCAAATTCAAGGATGATGCCAACCACATCGTCATGCGCATCGAGTGGAAGCAGGTCCTGTGGTCTCAGAAACGGCTGATTCTTGCCCGTGACATTGCCGAGAGTCTTTGCTCGGTCATTCTCAAATCACCTTTACCCGACCTCAAACCTGAATTGAAGGTTAAGGCTATAGGTTATGACGGATATCCTGACTTGAAATGAGTCATTTACATCATGCTTGAATTTACTTTTGCCGGTTTTGAGGGTCTTAACCTATAAGGCCGGTAAGGTTCGGCATACTATCGTTACCACATAATTTGTAATACTGTTATGAAAATCAGGCTGATTTCATCGCTGTTGATGATTGCCGGGGCATTGTCGCTTCAGGCTCAGGATGTTGTTGTCAGATTTGACAACTGGTTTAAAAGTCCTATCCGTGACAGTCGTTCGGGGTTGCCCGACAGTCTCGTTCTGTCATCCGATATCGAGGAGATCGTTTTTCCCGACTTGAATTCATTTACACGTTTGGGCGAATACAACTTCCCGAAACTTCGCAAGGTGACGTTTGAAAACGTCGATTATCTGCCGGGTGGATCATTCATGAATATGCCTGAGCTTGAAGAGATTGTATTTAACGGACTTGTCGGTCATATCGACACATCGTTTGCACTGCATTGCCCCAAATTAAAAAGCATTATCTTCAAGGGGCCGTTGTCAAGCATCGGCGGGTCATGTTTTGCCTACGACTGTCCCATGCTTGATACAATGGTATTTGATGACGTCGTGGTCGATTTTAATCTTGCCAAGCATCCCGATGACAAGTGTCCGCTCCTGACTGTTTATCAAAACAACGGCGCTTTTGTCCACATCAATGTCGACAGCGTCGCTACTGAGGCTACGGTTCAACAGTTTCACGACGATGCGCGTTTGCTGGCAAGTCTTCATCGGCTTGCCGACTGGCAGGTTGAGGTACTGACTGCCACTGATCCCGGTTTTATGAGAACCGAATATTTTACTGCAAAATATCTGTTGCCCCTTCTTGAGCAGCTTGGCAGCGATCGGGCTCCAAAACTCAAGGAAGCGATGGACTATGCCTATGCCAACGACGACCGGGTTAAAACCAAACTTGAAATTCTCAAAGAAACCGGTCCATATAAAAGCCAACCCGACTCGGTTATTCAGTGGTCTTTTGATTATCTCATGACCGACTCACTTCTTGAATTGTCGCGCGATCGATTTAATCTTGACAGCATTGCCGGCAATGGCAGTGACGTGAGCAAGATGATGAATCTGCTTTACTGGGTTCATGACAACATCACCCACGATGGTTCGTCGTCGATACCTGACTGTGGTCTCAATCTCCGCGATCTGTATGATATATGTAAAGCCGAAAACCGGGGCATCAACTGCCGGTTGCTGGCTATGTGTCTCACCGAGGCCCTGCTCTCTCAAGGTATTCCGGCCCGATACCTCACGTGCCAGCCAAAGGCTTGGGATAGCGATGGAGACTGCCACGTGATATGCGCGGCGTGGAGCGACTCGCTCGGCAAGTGGATTTGGCTTGACCCGACGTTTGCGGCCTATGTTACCGATGAAAACGGATTGCTGTTACATCCCGGCGAAGTCCGTTATCGACTCATCAACGACTTGCCGCTGGTGCTGAACGAGGATGCCAACTGGAATCACCGATCAATACAAACCAAAGCAAGCTATCTTGACAATTATATGGCCAAGAACCTATACTTTATCTCGGCCAATACGCTCAACCGACCCCAGCCCGAGGGACGGGGCAAACACAAAAAAGGCGGTCATGTACTACTCATGCCCGAGGGTAGCCGTCCCCCGTCGTCCAAATATTTCACAACCGATGACACCCGTTTGTGGGCCCCTCCAAAGCTGTGATATGAGATGAGGTTACTGAAGGCAAAGAGTCATTAGAACGAGTATGAATGCTTTGTCTGACAGCTTTTGACGGAGCATTTCGAGCAACCGGGCTTTACGTTTTTTGATGGTAATCTCAGCCACACACATCTTGTCGGCTATCTCAGCATTTCTCAACCCTTTTTCAAAACTTAAGATAAACAATTCTTTATATAGGTCAGGCAGCTGTTCGACGGCTGCCTGAATTTCATTAAATACTTCCTGCTCGACTATTGCGAGAGAAATATCTTCTTCTATCAGGTCTTCGTTGTGATTGTTTTCATAGGCTTCGGCATAGCTCGCTTTGCGCGAAATTTCGTTTGCACGGTTGCGTATCGATACCAGCAGCCATGACCGCCAGCGGTCCATCGTTTTCAACTTGTCGCGGTGGGCATATGTGCTTAGAACCGAGTCCTGCACACAGTCTTCGGCCATATACGATAACTTGTCACCCAATAGCCGCGAGGCATACCGTATGAGTCCCGGATACATGTAGTTGTAGAAGGGATGTAGTTTCCCCTTTACAAAAGAATCATATATGTATACATAGTCAATCATTATGAACCGTTATTGGTGACAAAAATATATATTTTTATCTTAATTAGCAACAAAATAAAAATTTTTACAAAAAAAAGTATACTTATTTGAATCTCGTGCTTATTATAAGTGAAAAGCTTTAAGAATAGATGAAACCAATCAGTAAACTGCTTTACAAAAAAATTATAGGTGATGTAACGGCCGATGACCAGGCTTCGATTGACAAATGGAAAACCGACAGCGAGGCACGTGAAGCTTTGTATCGGCGTGTTACCGACAACAAGGAGATAGGGGCCGAGTTAAGGCTTCGCGCACTTGTTAACCGTGACCGTGCCGAGGCCGACATGGAGCGCCGTATCAAAGCTCTTGAGGCTCCAGCAAAAAAACGGCGTCGTGTGTGGATCTATATAGGTGCGGCCGCTGCGTCGGCTCTGCTGTTTTTCGGCATTTTCAGTATGGCTGACAACGAACCTTTGCCTACCGCCGAGACTTTCGTTGCCGAGATCAGGTCGATTGAGGATATACGCCACGGTGTGACAATGGCGACTTTATCAACCGATAACGGTACAGTGATAAACCTTACTGACGCCGATTCGTCCTACATTGCCGAAGCCGACATACTCCGACCGACCTCCGACAAGATAAAAGATCTCTGTCTCGATGTACCTCGCGGTGCCGAATTTAAAATTATGCTTGAAGATTCGACCGAGGTTTGGCTCAACTCCGCTTCCTCACTTCATTACCCTGAAAAATTTGGGCAAAAAGAGCGTCGTGTCAAAATATCGGGTGAGGCCTATTTTGTTGTGGCGATGGATTCGTTGCGACCGTTTTATGTCGAGACCGACATGCAGGTTGTCCGTGTATATGGAACCCGCTTTAATGTCAGGGACTATGGTGAGGACGAGGCCGTGTTCACCACTCTTGAGTCGGGATCTATTTCGCTCAGGCATGTTGGTGGAGACTCGGGTGAGATTTTCCTGTCTCCCGGTCATCAGTCGGTCTTTTCCCATGATGATGCGGTCGTTGAAGTCCGCGAAGTCAACCCTCATGAGGTTTGTGGATGGCGACACGGTAAGTTTGTGTTTGAAGAACAGAAACTGTCAACAATCATGCGTGACCTGAGCCGTTGGTATAATTTTGAATATGAATTTTCTGACCCCGAGGTGGGCGATATGGTTTTCATGGGCAGTATCCCGCGATATGCCGATTTTGCTACAGCCGCTGAGATTCTCGAAAACAGCGGAGTCATCAGGTTTGATGTTGTCGACTCCAAGGTCATCATTTTGAAAAAATAACCCCATATCAATATATTTATTAA
>JAIDNJ010000124.1 GCA_029063895.1 Muribaculaceae bacterium
ACATAATTCAATGAAGAAACTCTTGCTTTTAATGATTTTCAGTATCCTGATTACGCCAATCTCAGCATTGGCCCAGTCTCAAGCTGCAGTCAATGTCAGCGAGGGTGGATATGGAATTTTGAAAACAAATATCGGTGTGGATTATGAGCATGGATGGGGAAAAATAGACGATTGCTTTTCGGCAAGAGTCTCATATGAATTTTTCAGAAATAAAAAATTTACAGTTACAGCTAATGCGCGTTATACTTCTACCGAAGTCTCATTTAGCGCCGACGATTTGAGTAATGGTTTTGACCCGGATAATATTCATCTTAACGGAACACACCACTTTGGTCAGACCGGATTTACATCAACATTTCAATCAAAGTTATGGGGTAAACCTTTTATGGCTATAGCGATGGTCAATGCCGAGTGGGGTCAGGGTGGCTTTGCCAGAATTTCAGGTATCGCGATGGGGTTGTTGATGCTAAAAGCGAGCCGTTCGACTCAGTTTGGAATAGGACCACTGGTATTGATTAATTCTTGTTCAAGAATTCCCGCATTCCTTGTTTTCATGTACCGACACAAATTTAACAATAAATGGGGCATAAATCTTTATGGTGGTATATTTGGAATAGATTACACGCCTACTGTAAACAATCTATTTAGCGTAGGGGCCGATATTGATGTCAAAGCATTTTATTTCAAGCCCTTTAACACTTCGCTACCTGACAAATGTAGATTTACATCTACATCGTTTAGACCTATGGCCAAATATCGCAGGCGTCTCATCAACAATCTGTATTTTGATTTGCAAGGTGGTATATCATTGAAAATGTCGTGTAGGGCCAACGGAGTAACCGGAACAAAAAAATATTTTGACTGTAACCAGAAAGTCGCTCCGTTTATCCACGCGGGCATATCCTATACCATGTAATCTCCCGAAGCTATCCTTCTCGTTTTGGATAGATAAAACGAGCAAGACCATAAATGTAACGACGGAATCCCGGACGATAGGCCAACAAGCGGTCAAACCAGCCGAGGTAAGGATTGACCAATTTGACTACATACCCAACGTAAAACATAGCAAATAATGTTCCGGCCCCCACTACTGTCCACGGCCACGATCCAAAGAAACAAAAGCCCGAAACCACAGCCAATATCACTAAAATAGTATCGACAGTTATCTTGATTACCGGAAACGGTTTTCCTGTTACACGGGCGATGGCTACCTGTATGCCCTCTCCCGGCATTGTAACTGAACCACACCTGATTTCAACAGCAACTGCACATCCCAAGACTGTCGCACCCGCCAGCTGCGCTATTATCTGAACAGGAATCGTATCGTAAGATATGACTGACGTGAGCCACATGTTCACATCAAGGAACATTCCAAAAATAAATCCAATAATAAGTTGAAAAAGCTGTATCGGTTCAAATCTGCGTCTGAGAACCAGAATCTGGGCAACGACAAGTATAACATTCATTATGTTGGTATACCCGCCTATGGTCCATCGAGGGGCCAATCCGGCCTCGCCGGCGAGAGTAAATGACATCGGAATCGAAGAAATAACACCACTTCCAAGATTGGATCTTACGCACAACGCGACTCCTAAAGTCATGAAAAACATAGAAAAAAGCAACAAAATATGTTGCCAAACAAATCCGATAACTTTATCTTTTTCAAATTTCATATTATATACAGTCAGTCTAATATCAACTTTTTACAAATGAATTATCCTATTTCAAACAAAATTTCAAATAACAGTATGAGGACAATACCTGTATGGCCGTTCTGCAAAATTAATAAATTTTGTTTAATTTCCCAAAGACCTGTTCACTCGCATCAATAGTCGACACCAGAAGAATGTAAACCGGGACCTCCTCCGCCGGTATAACCTTTACTATTCCCCATAATGGAATTGCTCAACCAAAAAGAATATAAAGAAGCGTTCCGAAGTGTAATTTTTAAACGATATAATGCTGATTTGTCACTAACAAACCGTGGAATATCGGCTACTTTTATTTTTGTTGAATTTACATGACTTATATGATATTTACCAATAGGTATCTCTCCGTTTTCACTATATATGGAAATGGTAATGTCACCTTGACCGGCATCAACATTCATAAAAAGATATTTTTCATTAATTTTCATTGGTCGGGTAATTATAACAGCTTCCTCATTATTATTTTTCGGTGAAAATGAGACAAAGCCATCTCTTCTCAATTTAGCTAACCCCGTTGCAAAATTAGACGGATGTTCAGGACGACTGTTGTAACGTCCGCTATAATAAAAATACAATGAATCGCCAACTATTATAGGGCTACCCATAGTTGACTGAATATTTCCAGCATCCCACGCATCCGTATCTTCACATACCGGAATAAATGGAACCTTATCAGGTCTAAGCCAGTTAAAACCGTCATAACTGAATCCCCATAAGACCTCATTTCTTTTTTGTACATTAAGTTTAATACAATCTTTATTTTCAGGGCCTTGCCAAATAACAAATTGTCCTAACAATAAGCTCTCATACGGTATTGCATCATGATTATATATTGCCGGTGCTATTTCGGGATATTCGGGATGTCTCGGGTCATCTTTATCGGCCGAGAACCAGAATTTTATAAATTTATCATTTTTATTACCATATACTCTATGAGCAAGACTCACTACCATTTCAGGATCATCATGTTCAATAAAATTCCGAGCCCTAAGATTATTCTCATCTTTTGTCTTTAGAGAGAGTACATATTTTTGTCGGAAAGCATCATAATAGGCCGAACAACGGTCATATAAATCACCCGAAAGCCCAACAATTTCGCCCCAGTGTTTTCCATCACTTGAATATTTCAGGGCCATAGAAACAGTACTCGGTGTATCAAATTTAACACAAAACATTTTATATCTCCTGGCCAAATTTTTCTCATGTTTATCCAACAGTACGGTTACACAATCATGTTCAAGAGTATCTACAATATTGGTTCCCGGGACAATATCCAGCCGAGGTTTTGTCCAATCTATACCATTCTCTGATTCAGCATAGCAGGTTACAAGTCCATTTTTCTTTCCACCGCCGGCCGAATACCACATCTTGAAAATCGAGTCAACTTCATCATACCACACTCCTCCACTAAATGGAGCAGCATACGGATCTCCGTTTTTATTGAACTCCCATGATTTATCAGCTTTTAAAACAGGATTAAGAAAATATTTTTCAGGATAATGGAATTTGAGCTCAGCGTTAAATGTAGAATCGATACAACTATCCAACATCATAATTCGACCTTTTGCACTACCTTTAATATTTACAGTAACAATTAAAAACAATAAAATCGCGAAGTATCTTTTCATATGGTATATCTGTTATTTCACACTATAAATTACTGCTTATCCAAAATATACAATCAATCCACCTATCAAGACATAAACTAAAGCATAGGGAATGACAGCTCGCAAAATTTTGTCATCGCAATCTTTCATATCACACGCAGCAGTTGCAATGGCAATGCTTTGAGGTGATAACATTTTGCCACCGGTTGCTCCGGTAGTGTTTGCTGCCAATAACCAATTTGTTTCATTGCCGGTTACACCCATGTAATCAGCTTCTACAATAAAACCAAGATTATTAGCGACATTTACCTGTAATTTTGCAAATAGAATATTTGAAGATGTATCACTCCCCGTTACAAAAGTTCCGATCGCACCGATTAATGGTGCAAATATAGGATAGAAATTGCCGGTCATAGCAACAATGCCGACCGCCATCGTGTTTATCATTCCTGAGTAGTTCATTACCGATGCTAACGAAATCAAACAAACGATTGTAATTGCCGTTGTTTTGAGTGACACCATAGTTTGACAAAGAATAAGCATCATTCGACCAATTCCCATACCCTGTATCAATCCACCGATAATACTTCCGACAAAAATAATAAAGGCAGCATTTGAAATCCAACCAAATTTAAATACCGTATGAAGTACGGGGATATTGAATTGAGAAACAATATGTGTTCTTAAAAAGTCACTTACGGGTGGACAAAGACTTCCGCTTAAAAGAATCAATACTAATATTGAAATATAAATACTCCATGCTTTGAGTGCCGAAATAAAGGATATTTTTGAATCCTTATTTCTTGATATATTGGATCCTGATATAAATTTTGCCGCTATTATTAGAGCTATAATTGCAGCTATAGAGCCGATAATGGCCGGTGTTTCGGCTCCGAGATAAATAGCACAAGCCCATTGAGTCAACAATGAAACTATTCCAACCCATAAGGACAGTAATATATTCTTGGCCAAAGTCGTTTTGTCGGTCAGCATAAGAATTATAAAAGGTATAAGAAAGAACAATGGAGACAGCTGCATGACCGTAAATCCGGATACCTCCCTAATCATTGACAATGATGCATTTCCACCGGTGACAGCTTCATTACATAGAGTTGTAACCGGGACTCCCACTGCGGCAAAACCTGTAGCGACCGTGTTACCCAACAAAGCGACTACCGCCGAGAAAAATGGTTTGAAACCCAACCCAATCAAAATAGCTGCAGGAATAGCGACCGCTGTCCCAAACCCGGCCATACCCTCCAACAGTCCGCCAAAACCCCAGACCATGATGAGTACCAATATTCCCTTATCATCGGTCAATGATATGAATTGTTTTTTGATACATTCAATCTGATTTGACCGGACAAGTATATTATAACTGAAAATAGCCATCAAGATGATAAGGAAAATAGGAAATACAGCTTTTAAAACTCCTTCGGCGACACTCCATCCAATCAGTTCATAAACAGGAGTTGACTCAAACGATTGGGGTATAATTCCAAGTAACGGAGCCGCAAATAAGCCAAGTATAATTGTGAATATCAGGGTACACAATGCACTCATATACCCCGATATTCTAAATCTAAGCATCAAAACAAATAATAAAATGATTGGAAGAAAGGAAACTATGTATTGCATCAGTCAAATTAATAAAATTTGATTATCAGTTTTTTAAATCAACATTCTGTCCCATCGCTATTACATGGGTCAGGTTTAAATTTTTATCCATAATGATTATATCAGCATCCTTATGTTTACAAATACTGCCTTTACGGTCATATACCCCCATTATAAGAGCAGGAGTCTCAGACACCATACGGGCAACGTCTTCGACCGGAATACCGGCATCTTTAACAGCGGTCCGTATCAACCGATCCATCGTCGCACAACTCCCGGCGATAGCCGATCCGTCTTTCAATTTGCAAACATCATTTTCAATCATAACACGCGGGTCATAAGAGGTACCATCGGGCGAATGAGTAATCGCCAGTGCATCGGTAATGAGACACATGCGACCATAGCCTTTGAATTTATGTATTAATTTTAAAATGATTGGTGGAACATGGATGCCATCAGCAATTACTTCAACATTTATTCCGTCATTAAGAAAAACAGCTTCAACAGTACCCTCATGTTTATAGATACCTGTTTTGTGAGAAGTAGTCATGGCATTATAAAAATGAGTTGCAAGAGTATATCCACTTTCAAAAGCCTTGACAACATCACTATAGTTGGCAATAGTGTGACCTAAAGAAGCTACAACTCCTTTTGATGTTATATAACGTGCAAATTCATCGGCTCCGGGTAATTCGGGTGCTGCATCCCAGCGTTTAATACATGGGTATTCTTCAATTAAAGGAATATACTCATCAGGTGATGGATTACGTATATTTCCTGGAAGTTGACCACCAGCCATACTTGGCTGAAAATAGGGACCTTCAAGATGCAACCCGAGTACTCCGCTGAAAGGATCCTCCATTAAATCAGAGCATACGCTTGCCGCGCGCCTGATTGTTTCATTAGTTGAAGATGCCAATGTTGGGAAAATTGATGTTGTTCCGTGGCGACGGTGAACACTGACAGCTGTTGTGAAGGCCTCGTGAGTACCCTCCATAAAATCACGGCCACCTCCACCATGAACGTGAAGATCAATTCCTCCGGGTAACACATATCCGTTTTCAGCATTTAATGCAACATCTATATTTTCAAATACCCGGCTATGATTATATATTTCTGCAATTTTATCATCTTTAATCACTACCGATCCACCATTAATCCATCGTCCACCGGGAATAAGTATATTCCCATTATATATCTGTGTAATCATATTTGCATTAATTTTATATATCTAATTAAATCAAAAAGGGCGTTGTGCCATTTTTTAACACAACGCCCATTGTCTTTACAAATTATTCCATATTAAGAGTTTTGGGCTTAAGTATAGAAAGCTGTAAAATCAAAGCCAGACACAATGCTCCGGCCATGCATGCAAATCCGAGTCCCATCATTCCTTTTTCGGCCATAGCTCCAAGTACATTGGTTGCTAATGCTCCAATGAATAGTCCGGACATATTCATCATACCATAGGCTGTACCTCGCGAACGGTCAGAAACAAACTGGCAAAGTATAGGCATATTGTTGGCGTCAAAAAGACCATATCCAAGACCGAACAAGACACCGGCACCGATAGCCGCAATAAAAGTTGTTCCAAACCCCATCAAAACCAATGACGGAATCATCAGAGTCAAACCAATCGCACTTGTATAAATTCGTCCTTTTAGATTTTTGCGGGACCAATTGTCGGCCATCGGACCACCAATCATTACACCGATAAATGATGCGAAAGCTATTGTTATAGTTGCGATTGGACCGGCAACAGACATCTCTACATTCAAACTATCGGCAAACAGAGTTGGCAGCCAGTTTTTTGTAGCCCAACCAGGTACCGAACATGATGCAAAAAAGAAAATAATTGTCCAAAATGCGATGTTGGTCATCAACATACCTAATGA
>JAIDNJ010000125.1 GCA_029063895.1 Muribaculaceae bacterium
TGGCCCAAAGTAAAAGCCGGCCCTGGAGAATCGGCGAGATCTCACACCCCCGATGAGTATATCAAGCCCGACGAGATACGTGAAGCCATTGAGATATACATAAAAATATTGACCGGCCTCAATCTTTAAATCGATTTTATCATCGGGATGCAACATTAATTTATTATATTTGCAAACACCACTCAAACCCACCGATTATGTGTAAACCCAACGGAAAATCGCCGTTACTCGGCATGAACCCCGAAAGCCTGCGCGAAGTTGCTCTCAGTGTAGGGCTCAAACCGTTTGCCGCCAAGCAGATGGCACGCTGGCTATATGAAAAAAGGGTGACATCAATCGACGAGATGACTGATTTATCAAAAGCGGCAAGGGAAAAACTGGCCGAAAACTATACCGTTGGTCGTAAAGCGCCAATCCACTGCGCTACATCGGCCGACGGAACAAAAAAATATCTCTTCGAAGCCCGTCCGGGCCATCCTATCGAGGCTGTCTACATTCCCGACCGTGACCGCGCGACTTTATGCGTGTCATCTCAAGCCGGATGCAAGATGAACTGCCGGTTCTGTGCTACTGGACGCGGCGGTTTCCACGGAAGCCTCACCGCCGGCGAGATTATCAACCAGATACTGTCGATTCCCGAGAGCGAGTCACTCACCAATATCGTTTTCATGGGGATGGGAGAACCGGCCGACAATCTTGACGGAGTCCTCCCTGCTCTCGACATCCTGACCGAGAAATGGGGCCTGGCGTGGAGTCCGCGACGCATTACCGTTTCATCGGTAGGAAAAATCGACGGAATGCGCCAAATTCTTGACAAGACTAAAGTACACATGGCCCTCTCGCTCCACAACCCCTTCCCCGGCCGCCGCGCCGACATCATGCCCGTCGAGAAAGCCTATCCGCTCAACGACGTGCTTGACATGCTCCGAGGCTATGACTTCAGTCATCAGCGACGCCTGTCATTTGAATATATAATGTGGAACCGTATCAACGACGATTCCCGCCACGCACGCGCATTAGCCCGCTTGCTCCACGGCCTTGACTGCCGTGTCAATCTCATCCGCTATCATGCACTCACACCCGACGACCCGCTGCAACCGGCCGATGCCGAAACAATGGTTCGTTTCCGCGACCTTCTCAACGACGCCGGCATCACAGCCACAATCAGGGCATCGCGCGGCGAGGACATCGACGCAGCCTGCGGTATGCTTGCCGGTAAAGAAAACAATGGATAAAGATAATACGTTATCATTTGTAGAATAACAAACTGAATATCGACATGAAAACAAAACTGATAGCAATCATCTGCATGATTATCGCCGGAGCGGCAACGCTTTTTGCAGGTGAACCGACTATAAAATTCAACACCGAAAAACATGATTTCGGCAACATCAAGGAAGCCAACGGCCCCGTGACCGCGACCTTCACCTTTAAGAATACCGGTGACGGCCAGCTCGCCATCACTTCGGCCAAAGCTACCTGCGGATGTACATTTCCCAAATATCCCAAGAAACCGGTTCTACCCGGCCAGTCGGGTGAGATAACAGTTACTTATAACCCGGCAGGACGTCCCGGCGAATTTCTCAAAGAGGTAACGGTAAAGACCAATGACAAAAACCACAAGCGCCTTAAGCTCGTCATCAAAGGCAATGTTATACCCTCGAAATAATGAAACGACTATCAACAGCGGCACTCATGTGCCTTATAGCATTAACAGCGGCCTGGGCCGCCGGACCCAGCATCAGATGGGAGTCGACAGTGCACGATTTCGGAGCGTTTGACGAGAACGACGGTCGTGTCAACTGCATCATGTCCTTTGTCAATGACGGTGACTCACCGCTGGTCATCCTGTCGGCTCGCGCTACCTGCGGATGCACTACGCCGGCCTACTCAAAGGAACAGATTATGCCCGGCGACACCGGTCATGTAGAGATTTCGTTCAACCCGATAGGACGTCCCGGGCGATTTGACAAAAAAATATATATCGAGACCAACACCAAACCGTCGCGGTCTACCCTTACAATCAAGGGTGTTGTCATCGGGTCGTCAAACACGGTCAGGTCTAAATTTCCTGTTGATGCCGGTGCTCTCAAACTGCGCACCACAGTCATCCCGTTTGGCGAAATTGAAAAAGGCCGTACAAAGTCCATGTTTTTTGACGCCTACAACTCGTCGGGCGACACCATTTTTGTAGCATGGGAAGGAATGCCCGGCTACTTGTCGGTAGCCGGAGCCGAAGACTTTGTCGCGCCCGGAGATTACGCATCTTTTGCCTTCTCTTTTGCATCTGACATGACACCGCTCTATGGTATCGTCACCGACAGCATCTATATGATACCCGACACACGCCGCCCCGACAACAAACTCAAAGTCACAGCCGTCGGTGTTGTCAAGGAAAATTTTGCGGGAATGACCGCTATCCAACGCCGCAACGCCCCTGTCATCGGCATTATTCCCGAAAACGTCGACCTCAATATCGTAGCCCGCGATTCGGCCCCGATAAAAGAAACCGTCACCATCAGGAATCATGGCATCGACCCGTTGAAAATCAGGCGTATCTACACCTCGGATCCAGGTATCACAATCAAGACCGACAAAACCGAGATAAAAAAAGGGAAAACAGGCACCATCTCGCTTGTCATTGACCCGTCGGCATTTACCGGCAAAGCTATCAATGCCAAAGTCATTGTCATCTCAAATGACCCTGACAACCCGACCACATCTTTCCGGATTGTGGGCGAACTCAAATAATATCCGAATCCTTAAACCGAACAACCACATAACTCTCAACCATTATGGAACATCCCGAAAACGACGCTCAATACACCGGTCTGACCGTTAACTCAGGCGTGGCTCAACCCCCGTCGGTCAACCCCTATCTCAAGAAATTCAAACGCAAACCGCTCCCCTCGCCCGCCGAGATGGTAGAACGGATACTCAAAGGCGATGTCACAACCCTCAGCCGTGCGGTCACTCTTGTCGAGAGTATCAATCCCGACCATCAGACCGTGGCCCAGGAGGTCATTGAAAAATGTCTTCCCTACTCAGGCAACTCGCGCCGAATCGGCATCACCGGCGTTCCGGGAGCCGGCAAGAGTACATCTATCGATGTATTTGGTCTCCATGTTCTCAAGAAAGGAGGCAAACTCGCTGTGCTCGCCATCGACCCTTCGAGCGAGCGCACCAAGGGCAGTATTCTCGGTGACAAGACCCGCATGGAAAAACTGTCGATTCACCCCGACGCTTTTATTCGCCCTTCACCATCGGCCGGTTCGCTCGGCGGTGTTGCCCGCAAGACTCGTGAAACCATCGTACTTTGTGAAGCGGCAGGTTTCAACAATATCTTTGTCGAGACGGTAGGTGTTGGACAGTCAGAGACTGCCGTTCACTCTATGGTCGATTTCTTCCTTCTCATTCAACTTGCCGGTACTGGCGACGAGCTCCAAGGCATCAAACGAGGCATCATGGAAATGGCCGACGGAATCGTCATCAACAAAGCCGACGGCGACAATATCGACCGTGCCCGTTTGGCCCAGGCTCAGTTCCGCAGCGCGCTGCATCTTTTCCCGCCAACAACATCGGGATGGATGCCCGAAGTTCTCACCTATTCAGGTTACTATGAACTCGGCATCGAGGAAGTATGGGCCATGATCGACCGTTACTTTGATTTTGTCATGTCAAACGGATATTTTGAGCACAAGCGCCGACAGCAGGCCCGCTACTGGATGTTTGAGTCAATCGACAACCAGTTGCGTTCAAACTTCTATAACAATCCCGAAATAAAGGTTCTACTCGAAAACCTTGAAAACGAGGTACTTTCAAATCGACTCAGCTCATTTATAGCCGCCAAAAACGCACTCGATTTCTACTATGGTGAAAAAAAGTAAATTTCTGATCTCACTGACCGTTGTCCCCGTGCTTTTAATGATGGCACTCTCGCTGGCGGGATGCACCTCCAAAGAGAAACGCGAACTAAAAAAGAGTGTAGACCAATATGAGGCCTCGCTCCCCCAGAACGTTGCCCCGGGTGTCACCATCACTAAAGTTTCATATGACAGCGCGAGCGACAAGGTCACGTTGTGCTGTGACTTCCAAAACTCGGTAGTAGCCCAAAGCGTGGGGCAAAATGTCCCGATGCTCAAAGCCGCTTTTGTACCATATCTCAAAGAAGCAAAAAAAGGTAATCCGTTCATTACAAACATGATTAGCGCCAATGCTACACTGGTATGCAAGTTTATTCACGACAGCAATACAGTAGCCGAATTTGAAGTAACGGCCGACGAAATCAAATAGATAAGCCCATGGAACAGAAGAAAAAAATAGTATTTCTGACCGGAGCCGGCATGAGTGCCGAGAGCGGTATCAAAACGTTTAGAGACGCCGGTGGGTTATGGGAAAACTATCCGGTGATGGATGTTGCCAGCGCCGACGGGTTTGCTCGCAATCCCGAGCTCGTTCACCGTTTCTACAACATGAGACGCGCCGACCTTCTCAAAGCCCAGCCCAACGAAGGCCATCGCCTCATCGCAAGCCTTGAAAAAGACTATGACGTCTATGTCATCACTCAAAACGTCGACAACCTTCACGAGCGGGCCGGCAGCAGCAACATAATACATCCTCATGGCGAACTGATGAAGGTGCGCGCACTCGATGACGACACTAAAGTTTTTGAACTCAAACCCGACGCAATCGAAACCACCCCCGAGACTATCATCAACGGTCATCACGTGAGACCTCACATCGTTTTCTTCCAGGAAGCGGTCCCGATGATTGAACCGGCTATCGACATTGTAAGTCAAGCCGATATCATTGTTGTGATCGGCACCTCACTTGCCGTTTATCCGGCCGCATCTCTGCTTCATTATGCAAACTCCCGCGCTCAGGTCTACTACATAGACCCCCATCCCGCCGCAGTCCCGTCATGGGTTAAAGTAATCGAAAAAGGAGCCTCTCAAGGCATGAAAGAACTTATTGAAACGCTCAAATAATTTACATTTGCAAACCATAAGGCTGGAGGGTGAGTCAATTTTTGACTCACCCTCTGTTTTTATTAAAACCTACCGGCTTGCAGACCCTTATCAAGATGTAAAACGTCAATATAACACCAACATAACCATTTGCCTATCTATTTACCTCAACAATCCTCGATTGAATTTAAAAAGAGAAATCATGAATGTTGATAACTTTTTCTAAAAAAAGAATTTGGATATGTAAATTATCTCAAAAAAATTCCCTAATTTTACATCGTAAAACTACCGACGTTCAACTCAACACGATGGAAGAAACTGTATATCACATTCCGGCTCTTTTAGAAGAGTCGATTAACTCGTTGGATATCAAGCCCGACGGGATATATGTCGACGCCACTTTTGGCGGCGGAGGCCATTCACGTGCCATCGTTGAACGCCTGTCACCCCAAGGCCACCTCTATGCCTTTGATCAGGATCGCGACGCCATCGACCGTGCTTTCACCGACCCGCGACTAACGGTTGTGTATTCAAACTTCCGCTTTCTCCCCAATTTCATGAGGTTCTACGGTCATGCCGAGGATGTCGACGGTATCCTTGCCGACCTCGGTGTTTCATTTCATCATTTTGATGACGCCGACCGCGGTTTTTCTTTCCGGTTCGAGGGTCCGCTCGACATGCGCATGAACCGTAACTCATCGCTCACGGCGGCAAAACTTCTAAACGAAGCCGATGAAGACCGTCTCGCCGAGATATTCTATCTGTATGGCGAGCTCAAAAACTCGCGCAACATTGCCCGCGCTATTGTCAAGGCACGTGCCGTTGCCCCGATGGATACCATCAGCCGCTTTGTCGACACCGTTACACCGCTCCTTGACCGTCGTCAGGCCAAAAAAGAACTGGCGTGTGTGTTTCAGGCGCTCCGCATCGTCGTCAACGACGAAATCGATGTGTTGAGACGCTTTTTGACCGCCACCGCCAAGGTGCTCAAGCCCGGCGGTACACTCGCCATCATCACCTACCACTCGCTTGAAGACCGTCTTGTCAAAAACTTCATGAAGACCGGTAATCTCGAGGGGAAACCCGAAAAAGACTTCTATGGTCGCAGCCTGTCGCCCTTCAAGCTACTCGGCGGCAAGCCCATCGTTCCTTCTGACGATGAAATAGAACGCAATCCTCGGTCACGAAGCGCAAAGCTGCGTGTGGCCCGCAAACTCTGATCCCGAAACAACTGAAATAACCAATCAACACAATAATGGCAAAGAAATCAAATAAAACAAAAAAAAACGTCAGCGGCGAAAACGACTCGTGGCTTTTTAAAGCCATACACGGTCGCATGCTGTCGACCGACTTCTTTGTCAAGAACTGGGGTAAAATACTTTGTATGGTGATTATGCTTCTCGTTTTCATCACCAACAAATATAACTGCCAGACACGCATGGAAACCATCCAGTCGCTCACACGCCAGCTTGAAGTGGTAAAAACCGAGCGAATCCGCGAGCGCAGCAAGTATATGAGCCGCACCCGCGAAACAGGTATGCAGGAACTTGTGGACTCCATGCATCTTAATCTTCACATACAGGAACGTCCACCTTTTCAAATCAAGTACTGAACATGGCAAAAAAAAGTAACAGCAGGGCTTCGTCAAAACGCCGTCACATTCTTTCGCGCTATCTTCTGATATCGGTTTTCATATTTTTACTCGCCGGTTTTGTTGTCTATAAACTGTTCCGTACTTCGGTTATCGATGCCGACAAGTGGAACAAAAAAGCCGAAACCGAGCTTGCAAAGGTTAATATAATCTATCCCGAACGCGGTGATATCCTCGCTGCCGACGGCAGCGTACTCGCTACCAACCTCCGATTTTACACCGTGCGGCTCGACTTCCGTTCCGAGCGGTTCAACCTTCAGGAATATCTCGATTCAATCCCCATGATGGCCGATT
>JAIDNJ010000126.1 GCA_029063895.1 Muribaculaceae bacterium
TGTTGAAGCGGTTGAGAAGGTCAGGACCGTAGATTTTGGTGAGAGTCACAAAGTTGGAGAGCGATGCCATCTCGTTGCCGTTGCGGATCTTGATAGCCGAGAGAGGCTCGGGCGAAACGCGCGACTCGGGGTTGGCCTGCATCATCACACGGTAAATCTTACCGAAACGGTTGAAGTTTGACACATACATACCACCATAGTATCCCTGAAGAGTCGAGAGGATGGTCGAGGGGCTGATGCCGGCCTGTTTAGCCTTGGCAGCGTCGATGTCGACCATATATTGGGGGAATGTGGGGTTGAAGGTAGAGTAAGCCATCTGGACTTCGGGCTGAGCATTGAGCTGGGCGAGGAAGTTCTGGACAATGTTGAAGAACTGGTTGATGTCGCCACCGGTGCGGTCCTGCATCTTGATTTCAAAACCGTTGGTGAGAGAGTAACCGGTAATCATAGGCGGCGCGAATGCAACCACACGACCGTCTTTAATCATTTGTCCTGTCATGCCATAAATCTGACCGACGACAGCGTCAGAACTCATTGTCTTGGCTGTACGCTCAGACCAGTCTTTGAGCTTCACGATAAATGTACCGTAGGTCGCACCCTGACCGGCAAGGAACGAGTAGCCGACGATTTTCTGGCTGTACTGTACGGCGGGGTTTGACATGATAATCTGGTCAACTTGGTCCATAACCTCCATTGTACGTTCCTGAGAGGTGCCCGGGGGCATGTCGACCATAACAAATACTGTACCGGTATCTTCATTGGGAACGAGGCCGGTAGGAGTTATTCGCATAAGCACCACGAGAACGACAACCGAGATGATGACGGTAGCAAACGAGGTGATTTTGTGACGCATGAAAAACTCGGTCAATTTCTTATAGAATTTGAGCAGGCGTTCGTAGCCGTTTTCAAATCCTTTGTGGAATCGGGGAGAGAAGATGCCGAGCACGCAGATGATTGCGACAATCCAGCAACCAACCGAGAGAATGGGTTTTTCAAACGAGTACCATCCCTTGATCATGAAGAAGATAGTGGCGACAAGGAGAATAGCGGTCACTACAGGGGGAAGGTCGAGTTTGAGCGTTTTCTTGTATTTTTTTGTCACGGCCTGTCCGGCTGCCTTGTAGGCCTCGCCCATGCGTTCGCCAAGAGGTTTTTCATCACCGTGAGTTTTGAGGAACACGGCACAGAGGGCGGGCGAGAGGGTAAGCGCGTTGATAGCCGAGAAACCGATGGCGATTGCCATTGTCAAACCGAACTGGCGATAGAACACACCTGATGTACCTGACATGAATGACACGGGAATGAACACGAGCATCATTACAAGGGTAATCGAGATGATGGCGCTGCCGATTTCGTTCATGGCATCGATTGATGCTTTGCGGGCGCTCTTGTAACCGACGTCGAGTTTAGCATGGACAGCCTCGACCACCACAATCGCGTCGTCGACCACAATCGCGATAGCGAGCACGAGAGCCGAGAGGGTGATGAGGTTGATTGAGAAGCCGATAACGTTCATCATGAAGAACGTACCGATAAGGGCCACGGGGATGGCGATAGCGGGGATGATTGTAGAGCGGATGTCCTGAAGGAATACATACACCACAAAGAACACGAGGATAAATGCCTCAAGAAGGGTTTTGAGCACCTCGTGGATTGAAGCGTAGAGGAAGTCGTTGTTGTTCATCGGGATAGCAAACTCCAAACCTTTGGGCAGGTCGGGGCGCAGCTTGTCGACGAGCTTGAGACAGTCGTTGATAATCTCGGTTGCGTTTGAACCGGCGGTCTGGAACACGATTGCCATTGTACCCGGTTTGTTGTTGAGGGTGTTGTGGAAACCGTAGGTCACTTTACCAAGCTCGATGTCGGCCACATCTTTAAGATAAAGGACCTCGCCGTTGTCTTTAGCGCGGATAACGATGTCGCCAAATTCTTCGGGAGTTGAAAGACGTCCTTTATATTTAAGGGTGTACTGGAACGACTGGTTACCCTGCTCACCAAAAGCACCGGGGGCAGCCTCGATGTTCTGTTCCGAGAGAGCGAGAGAAATATCGTCGGGCATCAGGTTGTACTGAGCCATTACCTCGGGCTTGAGCCAAATACGCATCGAGTAATCGGCACCGAACGACATCACATCACCCACACCGTTTACACGCTGGATTTCGGGGATGATGTTGATTTTCATGTAGTTGTCGAGGAACTCTTCCGAGTATTCGTCAGTGTTGCTGTAAAGGGCTATACCCATAAGCATAGAAGTTTGACGCTTTTGGGTGAGCACGCCGACCCTGGTAACCTCGGCGGGGAGAAGGCTCTGAGCTTTGGCCACACGGTTCTGGACGTCGACGGCAGCCATGTTGGGGTCAAAACCTTGTTTGAAATACACGCTGATGTTAGCCGAACCTGTATTTGTCGCGGTTGACTCCATGTAGGTCATACCCTCGGCACCGTTGATGGCTTCTTCAAGAGGGGCGATGACTGAGTTGAGCACGGCCTGGGCGTTTGCACCGGTATAGGTGGTCGAAACGCTGATGGTAGGCGGTGCGATATCGGGATACTGGGTCACGGGGAGTGATACCAGACCGATGAGACCGAGCAGGACGATGAAGATTGAAATCACCGTCGAGAGCACCGGTCGGTTAATAAAAGTATCTAATTTCATTTTCTTGTATTGAAAAGGAAGAAATGTATTGATTTAAAATAGAGAGCCGGGGCGATAATCATTTGCCGGCTGCAGCCTGCTGTTGAGCGGCCTGCTGCTGGGCTGCGGCTGCCTGAGCGGGGTCGACGGGCTGGATCACCGAACCGTTGCGCACTTTGGTGCCGACGCCTTCGACAGCGATGCGCTGGCCGGGTTTGAGGCCAGAGGTAACCACGAAGTTTTTACCGTCGTTGATGGGTGAAATGGTGATGGGAACTGATGTAACGACGTTGCTGTCGTTGACAACATAGGCATAGCGGATGTCCTGAAGCTCGGTGGTAGCTTTCTGGGGAATGACGATGACGCTGTCGAGGCGCACGGGCATGAGAATCTGACCGGTAGAGCCGCTGCGGAGCAGTCCGTTGGGGTTTTTGAAGAGAACGCGAACCGAAGCCGAACCGGTGTTGTTGTCGATGATACCTGAAACGGTCGAGACTTTACCGGGTTCGGGATAGATTGAACCGTCAGAGAGTCGGAGAGTCACCTCGGGCATCTTTTTGATTTTTTCGTTAAGAGTGTATTTGCCGTTTTCGGTGAGCTGAAGCATGTCTTTTTCAGTGAGCGAAATGTAGGCATATACATCGCCGTTGTCGCTTACAGTTGTGAGAGCCTGGGCCATCGAGGGCGAAGCGAGTGTACCCTCACGGTTGGGAATGGTACCGATAACACCGCTGCTGGGAGCTGTAACGACAGTGTAAGAGAGATTTTTTTGAGCGTTAACCAGCTGTGACTGAGCCTGGGCGAGCTGAGACTGAGCCATGGCGAGGTCGTTTTGAGCGAGCTGGTTTTCATATTCGCTGATGATGTTCTTCTCAAAGAGCATCTTTTTGTTATGGGCGGTGAGCTTGGCGGTTTCGACAGCAGTGCGGGCAACGTTAACGGCAGCCAGAGCGTTGTCGACAGCAGCCTGGAACTGAACATTATCGAGTTTGAAGAGAGGTTGTCCTTTTACTACGTGCTGACCTTCATCAACGAGTACGTTTGTAATGAAACCGGTAACCTGAGGACGAATCTCAACATCGGTCTTACCCTTGATAGTGGCCGGGTAGGTCGAAGAAAGGTCACTGTTGGTGTAGTCAAGAGTGATTGTAGCGATCTGGGGAGCAGCTTGCTGCATCATCATTTGCTGGTTGGCGTTATCACCACCCGAGCAGGATGAGAGCGCGATCAAAGCGGAGGCAGCGGCGATTTTGGCCGAGCATAATGCGTTGAACTTGTTCATTGTTTGATTTTTACTGGTTATATTATGATTATTATTTCTGACAAAATGTAAAAAACTTTGCAAAGTTACTTATTATTTTTGAAAAATTATGGAGATTTTAAATTTGTGTATTGGTTTAAATTTCCAATGAATTGGTAAAAATGAGAAGTATTAACATAATTAAACAAAGAGAGTCTTGCAAGCAAGGCCCTCTTTGTTTAATTATACTTTATTTATGCATTATGGACGAGATATAACAGTCGTTCCTCCTGAGTGAACCGAGTAAGCTGGCGCATAGGCACTGGCGACTTCGGCTGTGCCCGATGAGTAGATTCCCGGTCGGTCGACATTAAATTCCTGAGCAATCACATAGACTCCGCGCGGCAGGAAATCGATAAACATAAGCGAACGTGTGTCGCGGTTTTCGCGATAAAATGCAATTCCATCGCTTAAAACGGTCTCGGGCAGTTGATTGACCGGCTCAATACAAGCCGGCCTCAAGTCATTGACTGTGACATAAGACAGGTCGACGAGAGACTTGATTGTGAGAGTCGTTCGCACACGGTCTCCGACATTGAAAGTGTCAGTTTCAATCCATTGGTCACCGTCGGGAGTGACATGTCTCACATAGTATTTTTTGTCAACGGCGAGCTCGATGTTGTCACTGGGTTTTATATCTTCGATTTTCTGAGGCGAAATATTGTAGACGGTTCCGAATGCCGGGGTTGCCGAGTCTTTGGTGATGGTAAGCGTGGTTGAGTCCGACCGGTTGACCATGTTTGATATGTCATATCGGAAATATCCGGTTGTACGGTCGATATCGTCGGGAGTAAGAACTTGATTTCCAAGTGTTATTTTGAAGTCGTCGGTTGCAGGTGAGGTCCAGTCGCTACCTGAATTGAGGATAGAGGTAATCACCAGATTGGCCGAGAATCCCGAGCCCCAGTTCTGACGGCTTTTCTCAAGAATCAGCCATTGGCGTATGCGGTCAATATCGGTCGAACGGGGATTGATGAGTCGGTATGCGTCAAGGATGAGCGCTGTTTGGCTGACAGCACCGGTGCTCCACCATTGGGTTGAGCGGATATTGGCCCAGTACATGCCTCCCTCGGACGAGACGGTGGCAAACTGAGAGATTGATTCGAGTATCGATGAGGCTACTTTCCGATAATTTTTTCGATAAAGAAGCTGAGCCGCTATTGCTTTAGATGGAACATCGAGTTTTTTCCACCCTGCAACAAGACGGTTGATTGTGTGTGACGATATCGCGGATGCGGCCATTGATTGCGGGATTTCGGAATACAGAGAACGAATGTAGGCGTACAGCGGCTCAGATATCAGTTCTTTTGACTTTTTCTGTCTCTCAACCATCTGATTGTCGATAAAGAGCACCGCACGGGTTATCATGGATTCAAGTTCCTTGTCAAAATTGGCATAGCCTGTAGTTTTCAGGTTGCCAAGAATATAGAGCGTGTTCATTGTCGCCCATTCCGACGGTTCATCGCCATAGGATGACCATGCCCAACCTCCCTTTTTACGTTCAAGCGACTTGAGTGTCTTGACAGCATTGCCGACGTTTGCCTCGGTTTGAGATTTATCGAACAGCAGCGACAGGCGGCTCATGCGTCGTGTGTCGTCCATCGCGTCGGTTACCCACGGTGTTTCGTCGAGCATCATTGATTTCAGGTCGGGATTGCGTGACAAAGCCGAGACAAGCACCGAGTCTTTATCATCGTGAGTCCATTTGTCAAGGGCATTGCTGATTTCGGGATTGTCTTTAAGGATCCCGGCGGCGGTCATTGCCGAGAAGCAGCTGAGGGCGGCGTCAATTGATGTAGCCGGCTTGTCGGAGATTAAACCAGGTAGAGCCGTGACCACTTCCCATGTGGGGTTCAGAGTGACTTCAAGTGTGGTCTTTTCGCCCCGATTCCCTTTGATTTCAACCGATGTGGAATCTTTGCCGGGTGCAAGATACAGGTTTTGGGTATCGATGACTGGCTCGGCCGCCGGAAGAACGGCAATGGCCGATTGCTCTCCGTCGGTAAAGTTGTCACATGTGGCGCGGCTTGTAACGAGAAGTCCTGATGACATATCATCCACATCAAAGTCGACAGTGACGGTGGCGGCCGATTGCCGGTCAAGCGAGAGAATACTGTCGGCCGATGCTATCAGGGAGTTGTCGGCAACAGACCTGATTTCGATTGTCGCTTTTACATGACTTAACGTGCTGTCAGTACTGTTCATTATCGTTGAGGTGATGACTGCGTGATTGCCTGTACGAAGGAATCGTGGTGTGTTGGTGTTGACCATGAGACTCTTGGCGGCGACAGCGTGGCGCACAAGAGTGGCAAACCGAGAATCTTCATCCCATCCCGAAGCGTTAACAATCCACTCGGTGACTGCGTTGGGCCATGAGAAAGAAACACTTGTACGTCCATCCTTGCCGGTGGTCAGCATAGGCTCAAAAAGAGCGAGAGGGACTTCGGACGGGCGGATGTCATTACTGTTTGACCCGGCCGGGCTTTGATCGTCTGCATCGGTGTCGGCGGCTGTATCCTCGGATATCATCCCGGCTGCCATGTCGGCAATGGATGCTTTCATCGCCATAGGGGCGGCCGACATCATTACGGTTTCCTCGACGACCATATCGCTGCCACCGTCAGTCATAGCGTTGGTTGTCATTGCCCGTGTGGCATATCCGCGTAATTTTATCTGATTTCCTGTCCATGAGTAGCCGTGGAGATCAAATTGAGGAATGTTATAATTGAAAGGATCGTTAAATCCATTGTTGTCGGAGTAATGACCAAATGACTGGCCCAGATGTCCGGATTGTATGTTTAAGTGGAAAACAGGCACATAAGGTGAAAGACCAAACGGACTGTGAGATTTGATATCGTTTATCGATGCCGAGAATATGTTTAACAGAATGGCCGATTCGGCGGCGGTTGAATCAACATCGGTGGTGAATGTCCAACGTTCTTTTTCAAGCGGCCGGACCTTGTCACGGAAACTCTCGACCGCGATGTTAAGCCGGCGTCGGGCCGGGGGAGTGGTTAGCTCAATTCTCAGCTCGGATGATTCAAAATTGTTGACAGTGATAAATGTGACAGCGGCGCGGTCGGTTTTTTCGGGGAGGGTAACCGGGATGTGAGACAGCCCCTTGTCAAGTGTAATCCATTTCTGACTTACCAGAGAGTCGGGCGACGTCACAATCATGTTGACCGTAAGATTGTCACGGTCGGTTGCGAGCAAAAGTTCACCGCTGTTGTTGTCAAATGAAACTGCCTGCATCGGTGTCCATAACATTTGGTCGATGTCGAGAGTCCTGACTTTAGAATTATACAGTACAATATCGGTCGAGGCTGCATCGGCGAGAGCGGTGTCGGCCGGAGCAACGGTGAGAGTGTATTGTCCCGGTGCTATTTTGCTGAAATCGACAGGCTGAGACGGCGATGAAATGCTGAACGAACCTATCTCTTTTTTATCTTTTGTCAAGGTAAATGTTACCGGAATGGAAACTTTGTTTCCTGATGGGTCGGTTATCTCCGGGTTGATTTTTACAGGTGAAGATATGTCAAACGATGACAGACCCGGCAATGAAATTCCATAGCGTTTCCCTGTGGTGAAATTGCATGATGCCGATCGTGTCTCGCCGGCCGAAGAAACTACATCAAATGTCGCGGCAAAGAGACCTGAGGCCACAGGTGCCTGTTTGAGCAGGTTGCTTGGGAACGTGATGGTGAAACCACCGTCGGCATCGGTCCGGATGGTCGTTGAATAGAAATTGTCGGTGTTTGACCTCCAGAAATTCCAGCTCATGGACGAGAGCCGGGCGGTAATCTCGGCGTCGGCTATCGGAAATCCGGTGTAGGTTCGGGCCAAACCTTTTATGGTGATGTCACCTTTTGAAGGCGTGTCACGTTCAATATCACTTATCGAGACGGTAAACGTGGGCAGTTTGTAGTCGCTTACCATAACCGAAGAAGCCCCTACATATGTTTTTTTTGCGTTGGAATAGGCACGCAGATGGAAATAACCGGTTAAACCGCCTTCTGGAATTTTAAATTCACCCGAAATTCGTCCGAATCGATCGGTTTTGCCTGTTAGGGAGTCAAGTTTTGAGTTGTTGGCATCGTGAAAATAGATGGTGAATGATTGGCCGACAGCAGGACGACGATTTTTATCACCTGTGTTCATTGCAATCATTGCCCACTGAAGTTTGTCGCCCGGATGATAAACGGGCAGAGAGGTGGAGAATGAAGCCATTGTTGAGTTACGGTCATATCGGTTATACAGGGAATAGGTATAAAGCTCTGCATCGCCGTTGCCTGTGTCCTTGAATCGGGCTGAATTGCCCGGACGGAGTGTGACACCTCCGTTTTTGTCGGTATGGCCTGTAGCAATGATATTTTCGCGATTTTTTGTGGTGACTGTCACGTTGCCAAGCGGTTTGCCGGTCTCGATGTCTGCGGCCATGAACAATGCTTTGTCATCGCTGATGCCCACCGCCACGGGAAAAATTGAAGTTGCTTTAAGTCGTGGTGCATATTCTTTGAGTGACAGACTTTTATCATCGGTTGAAGCGTATATAGCAAAATCGCCGTTGTCGGGTACTGACATCTGTATCACCGAGTCGGTGCTGAAAGGCAACGGAGTGTCAAATGTCACCGATTTTGACGATACATTAGATACGGGTTGTCCGTTTGCATTGATGCTATATATTGAGAAGGTGACTTTTTTACAGTTGCGGGCGTTAAACTTTATGTCAAAATCAACCCCCTTTTTTACGTTTTCGGGAAAAGAATAGGAGAGCACCGGGGCCTTGAGCGAGCTTAGTGCCCGGTCGATTGTCTTGTCATAGATGGTTTGACCAAAGCGGCTACGGTAATTCTCAAGAAGCGATATGAGCCGTTTCGCGCGCATCGTGTCATCGCGTGAATTATTGACCAAAGATAATAGCGGCAATATGGAGGCCGGCTCTTCGGGATAGCATGAGGCAAGGTTTTCAATCGCATCAAAGTAGGCATCGGAATCGGTAAATCTCATACCTGTCCATTTCAGACGGTCAAGGTCGGTATATATTGCCGATACTGGATGTTTTTTGTCGGCGTCAAGAAGCGTCTGATAGGTGTCAATTATAATTTTGTCGGCTCCCGAGGTATAGTCGGTATTCATGTCGACAAAGGTGCCGGCAGGAGTCATCCATCGGGCAGTCAGGGGTGCCGTGGCACGATTACGTAATAGCGATATAGCCTTGAAGCCTACAAAATCGAGGAGTGTGGGGAAGACTGTCTCGCTACCTTTCTCGACCGAAATCACCCGTTCCCATTTTGAGATGGGTTGATTGTCAAGGTCGTCGGGAGCGGCCAGCGAGCTGATGATGAGTGAGTCTATGCGCTGACGGAACTGTTTGCCCGACCAACTGTTCATATCCTCGCCAATAGGGTAGAGGGGTAGTTCACGTGAGTCATATACCCACCGGTTGCGGTTATAGACTGTAGTCAAAATATCGGCCTTTAACAAGTCGAGCAATGAGCAAAGGGCGGTGTCGCTCTTCATGGACGACTGTGTTGACGTGATGAGTTTTAGCGACGCCTGTAGTGAATCATTGTCAATCATCGATTTTGCTAATGTTATGTCGATGAGTGAGGCGGCAATTCCGGGACCGTCTTTATCTTTGATTGTCTTGACAAGTTCCTTGTGTGAATCGGTTATGACTGTTTGAGGACGTGAAAAATCGGTGTTGTCGGCTTTCATTATGTTGTTTGAAAATAAGGTGCAGCCTGAGATGATCAGCAGTGTCAGTAATCGGGCGATATTCATGTATCGGACGGGTTTTAATATGGTTGAAAAAAATCCTTAAAACAAGTTCTGTTTTAAGGATTGGTCAATGTTCGTTATGTTGTTGTAACGTTTTTTCAGCGACGATTGTTCTTGAGCCTGCGACTGTGATGGATAAGGTCGTTGGTGAAACTGCGCTCGGCACTCTTGAGTTTGAAAAGTTGCTCGGGTTTGAGAATCTCGGCAAATCGAGGCAGATATGACTTTTCGATTTCACCCTCTTTTATCTTGAGCTCAAAAAGAGCTTCGGTAGCTTTTTCATATTCAAGGTCCGAAACTTTTTCGGTCGAGTCGGAAATGCGGCGCTCAAGCTGGCGGGTCTCGTTGTTCAGAGTCGCGGTCTCGTCTTCCATCTGGTCGTAAAGAGGGAAGAACTTATCGCGCTGTTCACGGGAAAGCGACAGCTCTTTGGTCAAAAAACGATGTTTGTAATCGCGAAACTCTTTCATGAATGTTTCCTTGCGGTCAAGACTGTCGGCATCGGTGGTCTGGGCCGAAAGATTGACAAACGGAACGAGCATAACGATTAGTGTGAGTAAAAAAATCGTTTTTTTCATAATCTTTGAATATTAAAAATGTATGAATTTGACGCTGTTATTGTTGGAACGAGGCTTGAATGAGAGAGTCGTTGTCCTCGATGTCGTCGACCGAGAATCCGTCATTATAGAAATCCTCGATAATATCCCTGTCATCGACCTGATAGAAGAAATCGTAGTCCGATTCCTCGAGAGTGGCTGTGAGGGCGGGGTAGTTGTCTATATTCAAATCGGTTGAAGATGATTTGATCATAGAGAACATTTTCATCATGCAGAAAATACCTGCAAACATAGCCGCCATGTAGACATACGGTCTGATTTTAAGCCATACCGCATTCCCTTTTTCAGGCTTTGGCTGTTCCATTTCGGGTAGAGACTGCTGCATGCGAGCGATGAAGTCGTCAAAGTAGCCCTCGGGGACTGTCATGCCGTCTTTACGTCCGATTTTGGTTAATATGTCGTTTTGGGTATTCATTGATTAATGTCGTTTTTGAGAAGCTTTTATATTGTTTGACTATTACAGGATGTTTTGGTTTAATTCAGATTGTTAAAATATTGTTCAATTTTTTTAACAGCCAGATGGTAAGATGATTTTAACGCTCCGACCGACGTGCCGAGTATCTCGGAAATCTGTTCATATTTCATGTCGTCATAATATTTCATGTTGAACACGATCTGCTGTTTTTCGGGGAGCATTGCCACGGCTTTGCGCAGCTCTTTGGCGAGTCGGCCGCCGTCTACATTCTCATCGGCCTCGATGGTGTTGATTATCGATGCCTCGGGGTCATCAATCGAGACTCCGGCCTTTTTTCGCTCGCGCGACAGATGAGTGAGGCTCTCGTTCAGGGCAATCTTGTATAGCCAAGTAGACAGCCGAGCCTCGCCCCTGAACCCGTCAAGCGATGTCCATGCTTTCAGAAATGTGTTCTGGAGGATGTCGTTGGCGTCATCGTGGCTTTGGACAAGGCGTCTTATTTGTCGGTAAAGCGGTTCGGAAAAGCGCCTGATGACTTCGTTGAATGCCTCACGACAAGTCGAGGCATCGCGCAGGCGTGCCGTCAGTTTGGGGTCGTCGATATTGGTGTCGTTTGTCATCGGTCGATTGAAGTACAAGTTAAATTTTGCTGTAAAGTTAGTCAAAAAAAGTAAAAGAAAAAGCGTTTTGAGACGGAATTTAGGTAATTTTAGGCTCGTCGGCTTGTTTTTTATGTTTTTTTATTTCAAATCAGGCCTTTGATATAGTGAGACATATTGTTTGATTGATATTAAATGAGTAACTTTGCAAGCTCAATTTATTGATGACCCGTTATCGTTTTTGTAATGAGAATATTGCTCCCGACATTTATGTTTTTTATCTCGGTTTTGCCCGGACGCGCCGACGTGCCCGTGGATAACAACGACCGGGAAGATGTGTCGTGGAGCGACTCGATCATGGTACTTGACGAAGTCGCTGTAACGGCGATAAAGGAGCATGCTCATGTCTCACGCGCCGCTACAGCCGTAACGGTTATCGGACAGAAAGAGATTGATCGTCTCGGCATCGTCAACGTGAAGAAGGCGGCGATGCTCGTTCCCAATTTCTATATCCCCGATTACGGTTCACGCATGACCTCGTCGATTTATGTTCGTGGCCTCGGGGCGCGTATGGATCAGCCGGCGGTAGGCTTGAATGTCGATAATGTGCCGTTTCTCAACAAGGACAATTATGACTTTGACCTGCCCGATATAGACCGTGTGGAGGTGTTTCGTGGCCCGCAAAGCACTCTTTATGGCCGCAATAATCTTGCCGGACTGGTAAGTGTCTATACGATGTCGCCTATGAAATATCAGGGGGTAAAAGCGATGGCGCGATATGGCTCGGCCAATACGCTCGATCTTACTCTCGGTGTTTATCATAAGTTGTCAGAGTCTCTCGCTATGTCGTTGAGCGGTTCGTTTACCCGTAGCTCGGGATTTTATACGAATAACTACAACGGAAAGAAAGCCGATAAAGAGCGGCTCGGATCGGTGAGATGGAAAACAGTTTGGAGACCGTCAGGCCGACTTACGCTCGACAACACGGCGTCGGTCAATGTCAACCGTCAGGGCGGTTATCCGTATGAATCGGTTGAGAACGGTATTATAAGTTACAACGATACCTGTTTTTACCGCCGCAACGGTGTGGCCGACGGTTTGACCGTGAGTTATGTGCTTCCCGGTGTGACTCTCTCGTCGATAACCAGTTTCCAGTATATCGACGATAACATGACTCTTGACCAGGACTTTTTGCCGATGAGCTATTTCACGCTTACTCAGCGTCGTCATGAGTGGGCTTTGACCCAGGATTTCATCGCACGCGGGCAATCGGGCAAATACAGCTGGCTCGGCGGACTATTCGGCTTCTACAAGCGTGGCAATATGAATGCGCCGGTCAATTTTAAGGATGACGGAATCCGCCTTCTCATCGAGAACAATGCCAATCAGCCGGGCACCCGCTATCCCATCGAGTTTGACAGTCGTGAGCTGTTGCTCGGAAGCGAATTCAGGATGCCTACATTTGGCTTGGCGGTCTATCATCGCAGCTCGGTCAAGCTGGGCGATTTTACCGTTGCTGCCGATTTGAGACTTGATTATGAGAAAGTTTCACTCGACTATCATAATTTTGCGTCGACCTCCTATACAAGATGGGACGCGACTGTGACTCCGTGGGTGGTTTATAATCAAGTGCCTGTGACTTTGGACGAGTCGGGAGTGCTTGACCGTTCATTTGTTGAGTTACTGCCCAAAGTCTCGGTTGAATATGAATTGTCTTCGGCCTCGTTGTTTGCCTCGGTGTCAAAAGGTTACAAGGCCGGGGGATATAACACACAGATGTTTTCCGACGTGCTTCAGCAGTCGCTGATGTCAAAATTTGGCATCGCCACGGCTTATGATGTCGATGAGATTATAAAATATGACCCGGAGAAAAGCATGAACTATGAGGTTGGTGCGCGCTATTCGTCGCCGTCGGGCAATTTTTCGGGTTCGGCTACGATATTCTATATAAACTGTTATGACCAGCAGCTCACGATGTTTCCGCCCGGTGTCACCACCGGCCGAATCATGACCAATGCCGGCAAAACTCACAGCTGCGGAGCCGAGTTGACCGCTTTATGGACTCCGGTAAAAGGCTTCTCGATAACCGGTACTTACGGCTTTACCAACGCCCGTTTTGCTCGTTTTAACGACGGACAGGGCGATTACAAAGGTAACCGTGTGCCCTATGCGCCTCAAAATACGTTCTATGGGGCTGCCGAGTATAACTTTGACTTTGGCAACACATCGCTTGTAAAATCTTTGAGTTTGAGATGTGGAGTCAGGGGCGTGGGGTCGATTTACTGGAACGAGGATAATAGTCTTAAACAGCCGTTCTATGCCCAGATTGATGCTTCGGCGCTTGCTGTGCTGAAAAATGGCTTCTCGGTTGAGGTTTCGGGCTACAATATCTCGGATACAAAATATAATGTATTTTATTTTAAATCAATAGGAAACTCATTTTTACAGCGCGGAAAACCGTCCCGAATGGCTGTCACACTCCGTTACACACTTTGAAAAAAATCTTCTCCAACAAAAATAAATAGAAAATTAACTAAGTATTAATAAACTCGTATATGAAAAAACTCAGTTATCTTGCAATACTTGTAATATCGGTGATTGCAACTTCTTGTCTCGGAAGCAACAGTTCGTCTTTTGAGTACACCCGCTCTCTCCAGTCGTCGGCCAACTTCTCGGTTGTCAAAAGTCTTGAAACGGGCTCTGAATCGGTGATTGCCAACGGCGCTGTCTATGAACTTAAAATCCTCCCCGATGAAGGTAAAATCTCGGTAAGCGTCTCGGGCCTTCAGCTCACGCCCAATAGCGGCAGCTATGCGTTCACTATTGCCGATGCAACTTTTAAATATGATGAAAGCGGTGCGCTGGTACTCTCGTTAAATGATGTTCCCGATGCTTCAAACGGTGTTGCCGTAACCGATTTCAAGCTGTCTTATCTTGAAAGGTATATGGACTCAAATACCGCTATTCCGGCTTGGGTTATTTCCTACACTATCAACGGTCGTTACACTGTGCGCGCCGTTCAGAAAACTACTGTTCTTTTCGGAACATCGGATGTTACCGTAATTCAATCGGGCTCAAACTACCGCCAGAACACAGCTTTCTATTCTCTCCGTTTTGATCCCGCCGGCGCGACATCTAATGAGATTAAAGCAAATTTCTATCTTTTTAATGCCAAGTTTGCCGACAAAATGCCTAAGATGAATATGGCTATCCAGGATATTCCTGTCACCATTGGTGTGAACAGTTTCTCGATGCGTGCCGACGAGCTCAAGATTTATACTGTTGATGAGGCAAACAATACAGAAGAACAACCCGATTTCCGTATTACCGATTTTGCCGCATCGGGCCGTTATGGCACAGCTGCCGACCTCAATCATTTTGAATTTACCGTTGGCGGTCGCTTTGAAACTACCCTCAGCCTCGGATGCAAAATCCCGACTGAAGAAATCAATTGATATCCAAGATACTCATTTTAATTATTGGTGATGTGCCGCGGCTCTCGTTTAAGGGATGCCGCGGCATAATATTTTATGGCTCTTACCGAGAGATGTTGCCTAAAGTTATCGACAAATCAAAAAAAACATTGCTATAGTGTTGAGTTTTGGAAGAAAAATTATTATATTTGCACACAAAATGACATAGAGTGTAGGCCCTCGGACTGCCTTTATGTGTTTATTGCGTTGAAAATCAGCAATGTAGGAAGTGAGAACGATTTGTTCATGCTTCCCTTTGACCATTGAAAACCGATATATTTATTACAATATGCTATCATTAGACATTTTTGGAATCCAGAACAATGCGCTTCTCGCTCTCGTGGCCTTGCTGACGGGTGTGGCGCTTGTGGCTCTCGCTCTTTGGCTTGCCGGGCTTATCTCACCTCGCTCGTTCAATCCTCAGAAAGGCGAAGCCTATGAATGTGGTATCCCTACCCGCGGCGGTTCAATGACACGCTTCCATGTAGGTTACTATCTTTTTGCAATCCTTTTTCTCATGTTTGATGTCGAGACAGTTTTCTTGTTCCCCTGGGGCGTCCGTGTTCGTGAACTCGGCGGTGACGGTCTCATCAGCATCGCAGTATTCTTCGGAATTTTAGTGCTTGGTCTTGTATATGCCTGGCGGAAAGGAGCTCTCGAATGGAAGTAAAAGATCAGATAACCACAAAGAGCATGCCTTATGAGGCATTCAAGGACAATGAATATATCGAAAAGCTTGTCCAGGAGCTTCGTGACTCGGGTACAAACGTGCTCGTTGGAAGCCTTGATAAACTGATCAACTGGGGGCGGTCTAACTCAATCTGGCCTCTCACTTTCGCCACCAGTTGCTGCGGCATTGAATTTGTGTCGCTCGGAGCCGCTCGTTTTGATATGGCTCGTTTTGGCTGGGAAGTGGCGCGTGCCTCACCCCGTCAGGCCGACTTTATCATGGTCGCCGGTACAATTGTTAACCGTATGGCGCCCGTTCTCCGTCGTCTTTATGATCAGCTTGCAGAACCTAAATATGTGATTGCATGTGGCTCATGTGCCATTTCGGGCGGTCCGTTCCGCAAGTCCTACCATGTTGCCCGCGGTATTGAGGATATCGTGCCTGTTGACGTTTATGTCCCCGGCTGTCCTCCCCGTCCCGAGGCTATGATTTACGGTATCATGCAGCTTTCGCGTAAAATCAAAGTCGAAAAGTTCTTCGGTGGCGTTAACCGTCAGGAAAGTCAGGAAGAATTCCTTCGCCAGCATCCCATCGACAAAGAATGATTCCTGCCATTCATTAACTTTTCATCTTTAACCAACGAACTTTTACCAGCTATGGCTAATATAAAAGATATTGTCACCACGAGATTCCCTCAGGCCTCGATTGAGGATGGCGAAATCATGATGATTGACATCCCTTCGGAAAAAGTCCACGAATTTGCGCAATTCCTGCGCGACGAAAAAGAACTCGCTTTTGACTATCTCGTCACCATCGTCGGTATGGACTGGGGCGAAAGTCTCGGCTGTATCTATTACCTCACTTCGATCGAAAACAATACCCATATCGCTTTCAAGACTTCGGTGCAGGACCGCGAGCAGCCCGCTATCCCTTCAATCAGTGACCTTTGGGCTATCGCCGGAATTTATGAGCGTGAGGTTTATGACTTCTACGGCATCATTTTCCTGAATAATCCCGACATGAGACGCCTGTTCCTGTCGATTGACTGGAAAGGATATCCCCTCCGGAAGGATTATGACATGAGCACTGAGCTCAATCCGGTTTCGGTTGAAAACGAGCGTCAGAGCGACGATACCTATGAATATGAACTGAAAGACGGTAAAATCGTCAAAATCGAGCACCCTGTGTTCAAGGCCGATGATTTTGTTGTGAATATCGGTCCGCAGCACCCCGCGACTCACGGTGTGTTACGTTTCCGCACTGCTGTCGACGGTGAGACAATCAAGAAAATCGACGTTTACATGGGTTATATCCACCGTGGCGTTGAAAAGCTGTGCGAAACTCTCCAGTATCCTCAGACACTCCATTTCATGGACCGTCTCGACTACTTCTCGGCTCATAACTATCATCACGGCCTTTGTCTGTGTATAGAGAAGGCTGCCGGCATTCAGGTGCCTGCCCGTGCCGAATATATCCGCGTGATTATGGACGAGCTTTCACGTATCGCTTCTCACTGTCTCTTCATCGGAACATTCTGTATGGACCTTGGTGCAACCACCATGCTGTTCTATACTCTCCGTGTCCGTGAGCAGATTCTCGATATCATGGAGAAGACCTGTGGCGCCCGCATGACGTTCAACTACGATTGTATCGGCGGCGTTATGGCCGACCTCGATCCTGATTTTGTAAAGGACGTGAAAGACCTTCTCGCCACCATTCCATCCAATATTAAAGAATACAACAAGCTCTTTACCGGTAACGTCATTACCAAGAACCGTATGATCGGAGTCGGTCATCTGACACGTCACGATGCAATTTCATGGGGCGTGACCGGTCCTTCAGGCCGTGCGTCGGGCTGGGCTTGTGACGTCCGCAAAACCGATCCCTACAGCATCTATCCCGAAATTGACTTTGAGCAGGTGGTGATGACTGAAGGTGATTCTTATGCACGATTCAAATGCCGTGTGGCCGAGATTGAACAGTCGGCTCATATCATCGAGCAGATTATCGACAAGATTCCTGAAGGCGACTATTGTGCAAAAGTACCCAAAGTACTTAAACTTCCTGTAGGACGCTGGTTCCAGGTTGTTGAAGGTTGCCGTGGTGTCTTTGGAATCTATATCGAAAGCGATGGTTCAACCAAACCTTACCGTCTCAAGATTGCTCCTCCATGCTTGCCTTTGGCGGCAGTGGTCGATCATATCACCGAAGGTCAAAAAATCGCCGACCTTATCACAATCGGCGGTTCTCTCGATTACATTGTTCCCGACATTGACCGTTGACCCTTAAGAAATTGAATTAGTTAATAAACCAAATCGAAAGCAACATGTTTGACTTTTCAATAATAACACAGTGGCTTAACAACGCACTCAACTCATTCCTTCCGGGATGGCTCACAACAACAATCGAGTGTGTTTTAATCGGTGTCGGACTCCTGTTGGTTTACGCCCTTCTCGCCCTCTTCTACATCTATTACGAGCGTAAACTTTGCGCTGCGTTCCAGTGCCGTCTCGGTCCCGACCGCGTTGGACCCTGGGGACTTCTTCAGAGTTTTGCCGATATGTTCAAGATGCTCATAAAAGAGCTCATCTCGCTCAATCATGTCGACAAATTTCTCTTTGCTCTGGCTCCCTATCTGGTTATCATCGCGTCGATGCTCTCTTTTGCGGTGCTCCCCTGGGGTAACGGTCTTCAGATTATCGACTTCAACATAGGTATATTCTTCCTTATCGCCGTTTCTTCGATCGGTGTTCTTGGTATCCTTCTTGCCGGATGGTCAAGTAACAACAAATTCACCCTTATCGGTGCGCTCCGTTCTGGTGCCCAGATGGTCAGCTATGAGCTTTCGATCGGACTTTCGGTGCTGACAATGGTTGTTTTTGCCGGGTCAATGTCGGTAGGCGATATCGTTCAGGCTCAGAATCATCTATGGTTTATCTTCTCGGGTCATATTCCCGCGATAATCGCTTTTATCATTTATCTTATCGCCGGTACAGCCGAGACCAACCGCGGCCCGTTTGACCTCCCTGAGGCCGAGAGCGAGTTGACCGCCGGTTATCACACCGAGTATTCGGGTATCCACTTCGGATTCTTCTATCTCGCCGAGTATCTCAACCTCTTTATCGTGTCGGGTACAGCTTCGCTTCTTTTCCTCGGCGGCTGGATGCCTTTCCACATTCCCGGCTGGGAGTCGTTTAACCACATAATGGATTTCATCCCCGGTGTAATCTGGTTTATCGGTAAAGCGGTCCTCCTTTCATTCGTCATCATCTGGTTCAAGTGGACCTATCCCCGTCTCCGCATCGACCAGCTTCTTTCTCTCGAATGGAAATATCTGTTGCCAATCAATCTTTTCAAC
>JAIDNJ010000127.1 GCA_029063895.1 Muribaculaceae bacterium
TAGAGTTAAAAAAGATTAACGGTTGATATAATCCCGATTGGCCCAACGGGTTTAACAGGTCAGAAAAGGTTGATATAGCTCAAAAAATTATCACTTTTTTTTATATTTGTGTGATGTTTTAAAATATAATTCATAAATTTGTGTTTTAAGACGACGTCAACAAACTTTATGGAAGAATATAACAAAACACCTCAGGAAGAAGAAGAACTGATTGAAGCCGCGTTTCAAGATGTTCTTGACGGTTATCTCAAAAGCAATCACCGCAAAAAGGTAGAGATAATCGAGCGAGCCTACAAGTTTGCCAAAGAGGCTCATAAAGGTATACGCCGCCGCAGCGGCGAGCCCTATATTCTGCACCCTATCGCGGTGGCAAAGATTGTCAGTCAGGAAATCGGGTTGGGATCCACATCGATATGTGCCGCCCTGCTTCACGACGTCGTTGAAGACACCGAGTATACCGTCGAGGATATCGAAGCTCATTTCGGGCCCAAAATAGCTCAGCTGGTATCGGGGCTCACCAAGATTTCGGGCGGAATTTTCGGAGCTCGGGCGTCGGCCCAGGCCGAGAACTTCAGAAAACTGTTGCTGACGATGTCAGAGGATATCCGCGTGGTTCTCATCAAGATGGCCGACCGCCTTCACAACATGCGCACCCTGGGGTCGATGGCGCCGGCCAAACAGTATAAAATCGCCGGTGAAACGCTCTACATTTATGCACCGCTGGCCCACCGTCTGGGTTTGTTTGCCATCAAGACCGAACTCGAAGACCTCAGTTTCAAATATGAACACCCGGTGGCCTATGAGCGCATAAGACAGCAGATTGCCGACTCGGAAGCCCGCCGCAACGCAATATATGCCGACTTTGCCGAGCCCATCGTCAAGAAGCTGCGTGAAATGGGACTCACCTTCGAGGCCAAGGCAAGGGTCAAGAGCGTCTACTCGATATGGAACAAAATGGAGACAAAGCATATACCGTTTGAAGAGGTATATGATTTATATGCCATGCGCATCATCTTTGAGTGTGACGACCCGACAAAGGAAAAACAGATTTGCTGGCAAATTTACAGCGCCATCACCGACCTATACAAAATTCATCCCGACCGCACCCGCGACTGGCTCAGCTCGCCAAAGGCCAACGGCTATCAGGCCCTTCACCTGACGGTGATGGGCAATGACGGCAACTGGATCGAGATACAGATTCGCTCGCGCCGCATGGACGAGATTGCCGAAAAAGGGTTTGCCGCTCACTGGAAGTATAAAATAGGCGACTCGGACGAGGAGAGCGAGCTTCACGCATGGCTCCAGACCATCAAGGAGATTCTCGACAATCCCGACCCCAACGCCATGGACTTTCTCGACACGGTCAAGCTTAACCTTTTTGCCACCGAAATCGTGGTGTTCACTCCCAAAGGCGAGCTTCTCACTCTCCCCGCCGGGGCAACCGTTCTCGACGTGGCCTTTGAGCTCCACTCACAGCTTGGCAGCAAGTGTATAGCGGGTAAGGTCAACCACAAGCTCGTGCCGCTCAGCCATCGCCTGAGCTCGGGCGACCAGGTTGAGATTCTCACTTCCCAGTCCCAGACTCCCAAACCGGAGTGGATGGACTTCCTCGTGACCGCCAAAGCCAAGACAGCCCTGCGTCAGGAGCTGCGCAAGATTCAGAAACCTGTCATTGCCCGCGGCCGCGAAATTTACCAGAAATTCCTTACCGACAACGCTATCACCGAGACTAACGAGAGCTTTACCAAGCTGCTCGGCACCTATCACGTCAACACCCGCGACGAGCTGTATTACATGCTGGGTAACGGTGAGATTCAGTTTGGCGACTATGTGGCTCGAATGCTCAAAAAGCAAAACGACTCGCTGTTCACACGTCTGCTGTTCCGCCGCGGCAAGAGCAAGGACACCCCGGCGCTCCCGGTCAAACGCGACCCTGTGAATGTCAAGGAAACATATGTGCTCCGCATCGATGATGACGGCACTCCCAACTTCAAGCTCGGCGGATGCTGCAACCCAATTCCCGGCGATGCGGTACTCGGGTTTGTCGACGAAAACAACGAGGTCGAGATACACACCATAGACTGTCCGCGCGCCCTGGCGCTGAAGTCGACCCACGGCCCACGCATAGTCGCCACACGCTGGGATGTGAGGTCGGTCAAGTTCACAGCCCATATCCACATCGAGGGCATCGACCGTTTCGGCATCCTTCAGGAGCTCACGGCGATGATCTCGTCCCATCTCGCCATCGACATACGCAAGCTCGAAATCGAGGCCGAGAAAGAGGTGTTTCACTGTGACCTATGGGTCAAGGTCGAGGACAGCGACGTTGTCACCGATCTTTGCAGCAAGATAAAGAAAATAGACGGCGTCCAGAAAGCCGCCCGCATAAACTGACCGGCCTATGATAAAGCGACCGTTGATTATAAGAATCGTGTTGTTTGTGGCGGCTGTCACAATGGTGCTGTTGCTGATGCCGCATCGCGGACAACAGCTCTACAATTATGAAGTGAACCGCCCGTGGAGCTACTCGCTTCTTACCGCGCCGTTTGATATCCCCATCTACCGCGATTCGATATCGTCTCGCGAGATGAGAGACTCGCTTGAGGCCACCTTCCTGCCGGTGTTCACGCGCCGCGACGACGTGGCCAAGCCTCTGCTCGACCGATTGCTGTCGCTCACGGGCGTCTCGCCCGAACAGCGCACGTCGCTGCGCAACGCCGTAAGCCGCATATATCGCGACGGCATCGTGTCGCCCGGCGACTATGAGGAGCTGAGGGCCAACCGCAAGACCGAGGTGCGCTTCGTGTCGAGCAATCAGCTTGTCAAGGAGAGCGCGTCGCGTTTCAAGACTCCGCGACAGGCTTATGCGACAATCGACAGCATCTTCCGCGACCCGGCGATGAGAAAGGCAATGGCCGACATCAAGCTGTCGTCCCAGCTCACTCCCAACGTCGTGCTCGACACCGCGGCCACATCGCGGCTCTATCAGGAACGGCTCCAGCCGGTCCAGGCGGCCATAGGCGTGATTCAAAAAGGGGAACGCATCATTGACCGCGGTGACCGCGTCACGCCGCAACTGTTCGAGATACTCAACACCTATGAACAGATGATGAGAAGCCGCGATTTTACAGGTGACCGCGGCGAGTTCTACATAATCCTGGGCCAGATTTTGTTTGCCATCATGATTTTTGGCGCGCTCTATTTCTACCTGTTCCTTTTCCGCCGCAAGATATGGGAAAACGACCGCGGTGTCATGGCCATCATGGCTTCGATAGTGGCTATCTATATACTGGCATCGGTCATAAGCACCCACATCAACCACGGCATCTACCTGGTGCCGTTTGCCATCCTGCCGGTGGTGATAGTGGTGCTCTATGACGCCCGCACGGGATTGTTCTGTCACGTGCTTGAGGTGTTGCTGTGTGCCACGTTTGTATCATCGTCGTTTGAGTTCATATTCCTCCAGATAATCACGGGAATGACCTCGATATTTACCCTGCGCGAGCTCACGCGGCGCAGCCAGCTGCTTCGCACGGCCCTGGCGGTCTATGTGGTTTATGTGGCGGGGTATATAGCCGTGGAGCTGATGATGACCGGCACGCTGTCGTCCCACGTCGGGAAGCTGACCGGTTATTTTGCCATCAACGCCGTGCTGATATCTTTTGCCTACATCCTCATTTTTGTCTATGAAAAGGTGTTCGGACTCACCTCGCTGGTGACGCTCGTCGAGTTGTGTGACATCAACAACCCGCTGCTGCGCGAGCTGTCGGAGGAATGTCCGGGCACGTTCCAGCACTCGATGTCGGTGAGCAATCTTGCCGGCGACGCGGCCCGTAAAATCAATGCCAACCCGCTGATAGTCCGCGCCGGAGCGCTCTATCACGATATAGGCAAAATCACCAATCCGGCCTTTTTTACCGAAAACCAGCACGGGGTCAACCCCCACGACGCTCTCACACCCGAACAAAGCGCCCGCATCATCATAAGCCACGTCACCGAAGGCCTCAAGCTCGCCGAGAAAGACAAACTGCCGTCGACACTCCGCGACATGATTTCGCAACATCACGGCAAGGGCGTGGCCAAGTATTTCTACACGATGTATCAGCGCATGCATCCGGGTCAGACGGTCGACCCGGCGCCGTTCACCTATCCCGGCCCAAATCCGCAAACCCTCGAAGCATCGCTGCTGATGATGGCCGACTCGGTCGAAGCCGCCTCGCGGTCGCTTCCCGAGCACACCGTCGAGTCAATCACCAACCTGGTCAACCGCATTATCGACGGCCAGGTCGATGCCGGTCTCCACAACGAATCGCCGCTGTCGTTCCGCGACATCAAAATCATCAAAGAATCATTTATCAACAGGTTACGCACGATGTATCACGTCCGCATAGCCTACCCCAAACAATAAAATCATTTTCACATAAAACGAACTAAACTATAAACCCAATGGCAACAAAACCGTTTCACTATCAGGAGATGTTTCCGCTCGGCCACGAAAAAACCGAGTATTATCACCTGACATCAGACTATGTAAAAGTAGAAAAATATGGCGACAAGGAGATGCTTGTCGTTGACCCCGAGGCACTCCGCGTGCTCGCCCGTCAGGCAACCCACGACAACGCATTTATGCTCCGCCGCGAACACAACCTCATGGTCGCCAAGATACTTTCTGACCCCGAAGCGAGCCAGAATGACAAGTTTGTAGCTCTCACCATGCTCCGCAACGCCGAGATTGCCGCCAAAGGTCAGCTCCCCTTCTGCCAGGACACCGGCACGGCCATCGTCATCGGTAAAAAAGGTCAGTATGTGATGACCGGCGGCGGTGACGAGGAACAGCTCAGCCACGGCGTCTATGACACATATACCCAGGACAACCTGCGCTACTCCCAGAACGCCCCTCTCAACATGTATGACGAGGTCAACACCGGCTGCAACCTGCCCGCCCAGATCGACCTCTATGCCGTTGACGGCGACGAATACAAGTTTGTGTTTGTAGCCAAGGGCGGCGGCTCGGCCAACAAAACCTATCTCTACCAGGAAACCAAGGCCATCATCAACCCCAAAACCCTCGTGCCGTTCCTCGTCGAGAAAATGAAAACCCTCGGCACCGCAGCGTGTCCGCCCTATCACATCGCGTTTGTAATCGGCGGTACATCGGCCGAAATGAACCTCGCCACCGTCAAGAAAGCATCGATCAAATACTATGACGAGCTTCCCACCGAGGGCAACGAATATGGCCACGCCTTCCGCGATGTCGAACTCGAAAAAGAACTTCTCGAGGCTTCGCGCAAGATTGGTCTCGGCGCACAGTTTGGCGGCAAATATTTTGCCCACGACATCCGCGTTATCCGTCTTCCCCGCCACGGCGCTTCATGCCCCATCGGTATGGGTGTGAGCTGCTCGGCCGACCGCAATGTCAAGGCCAAAATCAACCGCGACGGTCTCTGGATCGAAAAACTCGATACCAACCCCGGCGAACTCATCCCCGAGGAAATGCGCAATGCCGGCGAGGGCGAGGTTGTACGCATCGACCTTAACCGCCCGATGGCCGACGTGCTTGCCGACCTGTCAAAATATCCCGTGTCGACCCGTCTGTCGCTCAACGGCACCATCATCGTGGGCCGTGACATCGCCCACGCCAAAATCAAAGAACGTCTCGATGCCGGCGAACCGATGCCCGAATATCTCAAGAACCACCCCATCTACTATGCAGGTCCCGCCAAGACACCCGAAGGCATGCCTTCAGGATCGTTCGGCCCGACAACTGCCGGCCGCATGGACTCGTATGTCGACCAGTTCCAGAGCGCCGGTGGCTCGATGATCATGATCGCCAAGGGTAACCGCAGCAAACAGGTGACCGACGCCTGCCACAAGCATGGCGGCTTCTATCTGGGCTCAATAGGTGGTCCGGCCGCGGTTCTCGCCAAGAACTCAATCAAAAAAGTAGAGCTTCTCGAGTATCCCGAACTCGGCATGGAGGCCATCTGGAAAATCGAGGTGGAAAACTTCCCGGCATTCATCCTCGTCGATGACAAGGGTAACGATTTCTTCACCGAAATCGCCAACCGCTGTGCCGGCTGTCCTGTAAGCAAATAACAATTTTCCAAATAAACGTAAGGCGATGTGTCATCCCGGCACATCGCTTTTTTATGCAGAAACGGTTGGTCGAAGATCAATCGCCTTATTCGACAATCTGTCATTGTCTTCGACGATGTATTTTATAAGTGTCATCGTATGTCCCCTCCAAGTCGCTGACGCTCCATGATGGGGTTTAAGTTTGTTATTGGTCTTCGACCAATCGCCCGATCCTACAATTTATAAATAGAAAATCGGGACCTATGGCCCCGATTTTTGGTTATAGATTGGTGTATTATTTCTCAATTAGTTTAATGGGAACTGCATCTCCACCCGGACCTATTGACATAGCATGGTCGTATGGGTTAAAGTTAATATCAAAGAAGTTCATATCCCATCCCGGATAACTTTCAGTGCCAACGGCACGTTCTTGAGCAAGCCAATAAATCACACCGGAAACCGCCGGCATATTATATGGAATTGGACGCATTTGATCTCGTCCATAGCCGGATAGACGAGATGTAACAGAACTATACCTTAATGTACCGGCCCAATCCCTCCATGGAGCAACAAGTCCTTGCATAGTTCTACGCGCAATACCATAAGTACCAAGTGGGAAAAAGACCTGCTTTCCTGTAGTTGAATTATAGGCAAAGAAACCTCTCATGCCAAGCGGTGAGCTTGTAAGACTATTACTTGTATCGAAGAATCCGTATGCATCTTTTTGAGATGTCGCCGGTTCGGTTGCACCATCGGCATATAACACTCCCACTCCGATATCAGCATTTTTTAACAATGCATCAAAGTCATCGTAGGTTGGGAATCTATAATCTTTACCATTATTCGCTTTTACATCAGCCCAAGTCCATGTAGCAGCATTGTATGTAACTTCATTAATCGTACATGATGTATTTCCTGATACTGAAGGAACACCATTAGAGGTAGCGTTTGCACGCGATATACCGCTAATATTTTCCCAGGTTGCTTTATTTCCGTTTGTAAGGTCAAATTGGGTTGTCTGTCCCACGATAGCAAGCGGTCTAATAGTCGAGTTATTAGAAATTCTGATTCCCTGAGAATAATTACCCTTTTTGAATAGAGATCCTAATGCAAGCGGACTCTTAGTAAAAGTGGCATTCACAGTTGTCCCGGTAGCAGCAAAAGCTGTATTGCTATCAAAGCTATAAACCGAATAGCAACTCCATTTAGCCCCACCGTCTACAATAGCTTCAGGATTATCATATCCCTGACGAACATAGAACTTGTGAATACATGAATTATTATGATACAAGACATCAACAATAGCACTATGATTACCTCCGGGGAAGTTTACCATAAATTCAACTTGCGAATCCGTATCACCATGAATCCAACCATCTGATTCAGAAGTTCCTCCCGAGATAGTAATTCCTTCACCAGCCGAAACCTTAGCCGACCATTCTCCTCGAGAAATTAGCGGTGTATAGTTACCGTCTGCTGCACTTTCACTTTGGTAGAGAATAAATTTAAAGGATGTATTGTCGGTAGACAAACGCCAAACACCTTTGGGGTTAAGCAGACGTCGCGATTGAAGCACGGTCACGTCCTTAACAATTGTTTTATTGGTATAACCGTCACCATCCTCGTTCTGTTCCAAAAAATGTCCTGTCACGCGGATAACAGCTTTACGTGGATAAGAATCATAAGGATTATTACCCGAGAAACCGGAAATATAACCCATAGTCTTAGGCTGAGTCCACAATTTCACGGTGACTGTCTTTGAATCTTTACCACCTGATGAAACAGTTTGGACATCATAAGTATTCAGTCCGCCGCCATAAGTCCCATCAACATCTATAGGATTTCCCGATTCACCGCCAAAACTACGTTTACCTAAAGGTGTTATGTTTGTATAAGTACCCAGTGGCAAGTTCGGGTCATATAAACCAGTGGTATTATTCTGCTGATAGATGGTCGAGGATCCTCCACCTTCATAATATGTTTTTAGTGCGCCTCTGAGCGATGCATTATCATATCTCATGCCGGGATTATCACACATAAGAGTCATGGGGAGATCTTTCTGGTCTGTATATTGATCGGGTTGACACAAACGCAGGAACCCGACCCAAACAGGGGTAACATACATAGGTTCAGTGCCGACTTGATCACCATTTAATTTCTTATGGTCGGAAAGATGTCGTCCATAAAGATAATTTGAAGCGTATTGCTCATTAGTAAATGCTCGAGCCACTTCCGGACAAGGTCTCAAATAAGCATTTCCACCGGTATTCATATAACAAGCACGATTCCATGCAAATTGGGTTTCACGTTTAGTCCAGTCATCGGTACCAACTTCCGCCTCCGGGACACCGTCTGGGTTTGTTTCATCATACGGAGCCCAGTTATTTTCAATAATCTCCATATCAAACGACTGAATATTTCCGCTGAATCGAATCGGAAAATTAACCGACTGATTATAAAGATATGGAACATAGACTTCAGGTACAAAAATATCGGGACTTTCCTCCTTGTATTCGATATGCCAGTCGGGCTGATTGGCATAACCATTAAAGCAAAGGGTCACCTTGTAGTGGTGGTTACGGATAGCATTATAGTTATAATAAACATCCTGACCGAGCATGAAACGATATTTTATCGGGCCTTCTGACACATAAGGAGTCCCATCTACAGGTCGATAGTCGGCATAATAATAGGCCTCCACCTCGATAAATGTTCCATATTCAACTTCATCTTTATAGTCTTCCGGAGTATAACCTTCGGGAAGATTATCAGCCGGGCCAACATTAGTCCCCGCCTGATCTTTCTGTGGCTTTTTGGGCTTCTCGGGATGAACTCCCTGCATATTTTCATAGAAGAACAACGCGGGGTCGGTTTGGGTATGATCTGCCGCGCCCTTGACATCGGAACCCTTTGCAACAGTAAGCCAGTTGGTGTACTGGTTTTCATTGGGATAGTCATCAGTATCTACGACACCGTTTTTATCATAGTAGAGCAACTGCTGGGCTGGAAGAGCACTTGCAGGAGTACGATTTTCAGCAGTTCCAAAACCGTCGGTAGAAACCGAATCAGCACTTTGAGGCGAATTGCTCACCCCCAACTTACAATATAATGGAATTTGACGAACAGATACATTATGTACATAAACATAGATGCCCTGATGAAGTCCCGAACCGTCATAAGCAACAGTAACCTTTGAAGCAAGACGTTTAATCCAAGCATGAAGTTTAACATCTTTACCATTGACCACAACAGGTTTGGCAGCTTCAAAACCCGAACTTGTCTGATCATCGTTATTGGTGAAGTAGCCAAACATCTGAGCATTGGAGCCTACTTTATCTGCAGCAAAATCCCATTTACATTCAATATTTTTCAAATCGTCTATTGTCTCGACTTCATCCTCGGTAAGGTCACGTCCAAGATTTGCCACAGCATACATACGATATCTACCATAAGGTAATGTTATCTTAAATGTGGTGGTCGCGGTTGGAGTTTCAGCTATATCACCTTGATAATCGGAAGGAACATCAGTCGTAGTGGAATGGGTAAGCTGCAAATCGGAATTATTGTATAGCTTAAAGAAAGTACCGTCGTTATTATAGATAACAACAGCCAGTTCATTAATATTCTTCATTGCCTCTCCACTTGAACGAGAGCCAAGATTGGTTACTGTCGGGTCATACTCAAGTGTAGCCTCGACAAGGGCTTCACCTTCGCCAATAACCTGAGAGTTATAGTCGATATTATCCTCACAAGAAGAGAGGAATATCGACATGATAAGCACAGGGAGAGCAAGAATATGCTTGTAAAACTTCATCGTTTTTGAAATGATTAGTTTTTTAATTATTCTGTTTAGGATCGAGTTCTTCAAATCCAAATCCGGGCTTGAGAACTACACCTATATAGGGAACCAACTGGACAGTGGCGGTAATATCGTTGTCAGTGAATCCGATATTGATTTGGAGGTGGGTGTTGCGCGCGATAGCCTGGGCGCCGTTGACGAGGAGGATGTTGTTACCGTCGCCCACGCCGAGGGGTTTTGCATCGAGCCAGTTTTCACCGTCGAGCTGCACCTGAACCGAGAAGCGGGCATTAGAATTATTAGCAACTGTCTCGGGCATGAGGGATTCGGGGATGTAGATGGGCCCGACACTTTCATTGGTACCTTTTTTAATCTCTATTGCTTTGGCAAGATTCATTGTCACATTGGCACCGGTAACTCCGTTTATACGTTGGGGTGTGGTAAAAGCAGTGATGTAGCGATCCACATTTCTAACAACTCCCGGTAGTCCCTCAGTGATAATGACATTCTTCTCAGGGTTATAGACCGCAGATGACTGTTCCTCTCCGTTTCTCGGGAAAACATATTGTTCCCAATTGAGACCGCGAAGACGGATACCGGTTACATTGACACCGCTGCTTTTGTAGTTGTCATCTACAATGATGTTAAAGGTGGCTTTAGCTGCAGCACGGGTAAGGAACAGCTGAACAGTCTGAGTCTGGTCATAGATAGTATCGGTGTAGGATGCACCGACAGTAAAGTCAAAGAACTCGGTGAGAGGAAGACCTGTGGCTTTTTCGGGAGCATCGGAATAAAGGCCTGCAGTTGCAGCAGGACCCTGTCCGGGAAGGTCTACAACCCAATTATGGAATGTATAACGAGGCAACTCGGTTTTTTCACCAACTCTATACACACTATCAAGACAAGTTGTTATGGAATTGAATGTCTTAACAGCCCCGGGATTTTCGGGAGAGAATTTCCAAGGGAAAGGAAGAGTGGCTTCGTTGGCAATGAGATAAATGCGCTTTTTGCCAGTCTCGACCTTGAACTCAAGATTATCATCAATAGGTTGTCCTGCATCAGTGGTACGGACTAATTTATTGGCTTCTATCTGTTCATAATTATTGACAAGAATAACACGAAGCGTATATATTTTTTCAAAATCACCCGATGGAGGTTCAAAGAAGTCGGGAGCCTCGGCGCGAGAAGATGGATTAAGGCCGGTGTCAATGGCAAGGCGCAGAATCACACTGTCTTTCTTTTCGTCGGGCTGTGACGGCTCATCCTGAGAGCATCCCGCGAGGGATGCCATCAGTAGAGACATAAAAGCTATGAGAGTGAATCTGTGATTAAAAATCATAATAAGTCGGCGTTGTTAATACGGACAATCCAGTCGTTGATAACGATATGGGTGTCAATCCATCGGCCTCCGTTAAGGAAAAGGATAATATCCCAGTGATTCTCGCGGTCGAGATATTCCTGGGCAGGCATAGCGCTGTATCGTTCGCTCTTGAGGAGAAGCAAATAGTTGACAAGTGGAATGCTGAGGACTTTCTCGCCTGTGGCCGCATTGGTTATATCAAGGCGCACGGGAGCTTCATTGATGAGACGGGCTACAGAAAACTCAGCGAAAGCAAGAGTGGCGAGGTTGCCATTGTCGATAGAGCCTACGGAATTTTGACCAACTACCCAGGGAGAGTAAACGATGCCGCCGGGAGTAGCGATAACGTCGTTGTTCCAACCCATGAGAGTGTTGTCGGCAGTGATCGCAAACTCAAAATTGTCGGGGTTTACGGGCTCACCGCTGACATTCTGGAGAAGAATGCGGATAGTGTTGGTGTCGCGGAGCATGTAGACGGTGCCCTCGGTGTAGTTCATCGAGTTGGCGGGAACCGCAAGGTCAAGATTACCGTAGAAAAGGGGATGAAGGTCAACACCGGGGTCGGCGTCGATACAGCTGTCGTCCATAGCGACCTCAAGAGAGGTCAGCTTTGACCCGGCGGCGGGGGTGTCGACAAAGTGGAAAGACGATTTGTCACATTCGAGACCCCCATAAGCAACAAACCGGTATTTTTGGCCGGCGGGGAGGTCGATGGTCATGCGCCAGTTTTCGTCAGCGAGCACCGATGAAGTCTCGGTAATGGTCCGGACATAGTTACCGGCTTCGTCATAAACGAGAAGGGTGAGGCAGTCGACCTGAGCGGGGAATGCGTTGGCAAACTCCATGTTGTAGTCGTAGACAAAACGGAGCCTGACGCCCTGGGGACAGGGGTCGAGGTCGTCGGTCACGAGCGAACAAGAGCCAAGCCCGAGGGCAGCCGCCACGAGAGTCGTGGTAGCTACAATCGAGCGGTTTATTTTATGAAAGAGTCCAGTCATTATGATTTAGCTTGTAATGGATTATTACAGAGGAGGAAAGACATCAGAAGTCAATCCCGTTGATGCGTACAGCCCAGTCAGCGATCTCGACGGTAACATCGATGTAGATGTTAGCCGATTCGTCGGGGGTGTCGGGG
>JAIDNJ010000128.1 GCA_029063895.1 Muribaculaceae bacterium
CTACATAGCAATAGTCCTAAGTCATATATAAGTATTTAATATTATTTATTTTATAAGATAGATTCCACATTACATCCGAAAGCTATATGATTATTTATAAAATCTGTAAATATACATAATTTAATTTCATTTACTATTTAGTTAACGTATGGTAAATCTATGAATTTTTGTTTAAGTGCAGTATAAAAATCATCAATTGATACCGCCACAAGGAAGAACATTGGCCATCGCCGTTATTTGACCGAGATGTGTCAACATCACAAGCTCGATTTTTGTTGTATTATAGATAATGTATTTGCCATTCAGCAAAATTTAATTAAATTTGCAAAAAACATATCAGACACGATGAAAGAAGATATAAATATAAGTACATCGGACTCGGAGCGCGCCGTGCTTGTGGGTCTGATTACACCACAACAGAATGAGGCAAAAGCAAATGAATATCTCGACGAACTTGCTTTCCTCGCCGACACTGCCGGCGCTGTCACCGTGCGCAAGTTTTTACAACGTGCCGACTCGCCAAATCCACGTACATATGTGGGCAAAGGCAAGCTTGAGGAGATAAGGATTTTTGTTGCCGAAAACGAAATATCGATGGTCATTTTTGACGATGACCTTACAACAAAACAGGTGAGCAACATCGAGCGTGAACTTCAGGTTAAGATTCTCGACCGAACGAGCCTCATCCTTGACATATTTGCCAAACGTGCCCAGACGGCCAACGCCAAAGCTCAGGTCGAGCTTGCTCAATATCAATATCTGTTGCCGCGACTCACCCGAATGTGGACCCACCTCGAACGCCAGCGAGGCGGTATCGGTATGCGCGGTCCGGGTGAGACCCAGATCGAAACCGACCGACGCATCATCCTCGATAAAATATCGCGTCTCAAGGAAGAACTCAAAGCTATCGACCGACAGAAATCGATTCAACGCAAGAACCGTGGCAAACTCACCCGCGTGGCCCTTGTGGGTTATACCAACGTCGGTAAATCAACACTGATGAATCTGTTGAGCAAAAGCGATGTGTTTGCCGAAAACAAGTTGTTTACCACCCTCGACACCACAGTCCGCAAGGTAATTATCGATAATCTGCCGTTCCTGCTGACCGACACCGTCGGATTTATACGCAAACTGCCCACCAACCTTGTCGAGTCATTTAAATCGACCCTTGACGAGGTGCGCGACGCCGACATCCTGCTTCACGTTGTCGACATCAGTCACCCCCAGTTTGAGGAACAGATTGAAGTTGTCAACCGCACCCTCAAAGAACTTGGAGCCGCCGACAAACCCACCATCATGGTATTTAACAAAATCGATGCGTTTACCTACGTTCCAAAAGATGAAGATGACCTCACACCGCGCACACGCGAAAATGTGCCGCTGAGCGAGCTTGAAGCATCGTGGATGAGCAAACTCGGAGACGATTGCGTGTTTATCTCGGCCAAGAAAGGCATCAATATCGACGTGCTTAAACAAAAGATTTATGAGCGTGCCAAAGAGATTCATATGCTACGCTTCCCATATAACGACTTCCTGTACAACACTTATGACGACCTGACATCAAATGATGCCGACCAATAACGACACATCACGCCCTATGGACTGGCTGAAACTGATAAACGACACCCGTTTTGGCCTCGAAGACTATCATGCGCCCGAAAGCCACGGTATGAGAAGTGACTTTCAACGCGACTATGACCGTATGGTTTTTTCGTCGCCGTTCCGTCGCCTACAGAACAAGACTCAGGTATTTCCCTTGCCGGGAAGCGTCTTTGTCCACAACCGGTTGACCCATAGCCTTGAGGTGTCGTGTTGCGGCCGTTCAATAGCCAACGAGGTTGCCGGAGCGCTTTCGGCCCGTTATGACAATCCGTCGGTCCAGGCAAAATTGTGTTATCTGGGCGAGATCGTGGCGGCGGCATGTCTGGCCCATGACCTGGGCAATCCACCGTTTGGTCATTCAGGCGAGAAAGCGATTTCCACTTTTTTTTCAGAAGGTCCGGGACATGTTCTTCAAGGCAAACTCACGGTCGAACAATGGAACGACCTCATTCATTTCGAGGGCAATGCCAACGCATTCCGCATCCTCACCCACCAGTTTAACGGACGTCGTCGCGGCGGATTTGCAATGACCTACTCCACTCTGGCCTCAATCGTCAAGTATCCTTTTGAATCAAGCCTGGCCACACACAATAAATTCGGATTTTTCACCACCGAGAAAGACGACTTTATCAAAATCGCCGACACACTTGGAATGATACGCTATGACGAGCCCGAGGGACAAGTGAGATATGCACGCCACCCGGCAGTATATATTGTCGAGGCCGCCGATGACATCTGCTATGAAGTCATGGACATCGAGGATGCCCACAAGCTCAAGATTTTATCCACACCCGAGGTAATCGACCTTTTCCTGTCCTATTTCACACCGGAGCGTCGAGCCCGCATGGAAAAAGTAATGGAGACCGTCGCCGACCCCAACTAAAAGGTTGACTACCTGAGGTCATCGGTAATCGGTGCGCTTGTCGAGGCTGCCGCGCGTGTATTTGTCGACAACGAGGAGGCAATA
>JAIDNJ010000129.1 GCA_029063895.1 Muribaculaceae bacterium
GCCTGGTTGCAGGTGATGATGATGGTCTTGTAGATGTCTTCGGGATAGCAACCGCGCGAGAGGTCGTTGACGGGAGCGGCCAGACCCTGAAGCACGGGACCTACGGCTTCCACGCCGCCGAGACGCTGCACGAGCTTGTAGGCGATGTTGCCCACTTCGAGCGAGGGGAATACCAGTACGTTGGCCTGACCCTTGATGGGGCTGGCGGGAGCTTTGCTCGATGCTACTGAGGGCACGAGAGCGGCGTCGGCCTGAAGTTCGCCGTCGAGCATGAGTTCGGGATCCATTTCGTGGGCTATTGCGGTGGCTTCGATCACCTTGTCGACACGTTCGCTCTTGGCTGAGCCTTTGGTAGAGAACGAAAGTATAGCTACGCGGGGATCTATGCCGGCGATGTCGCGGGCGGTCTGACATGCCGAAACGGCGATCTGGGCGAGCTCGGGAGCTGTCGGATCGGGCACAACGGCACAGTCGGCAAAGATGAGGATGCCGTCAGTTCCGTAGGGGAGGCCTTCGGGAACGAGCATGAGGAAAGCTCCTGAAACGACGTCAATACCGGGCTGAGTTTTGATAACCTGGAAAGCTGCGCGGAGCACGTTGCCGGTAGTGTTCTGGGCACCGGCTACCTGACCGTCGGCGTCGCCCGATTTAACCATGAGGCAGCCGAGATAAAGAGGATTGGCGGTTGTGAGACGCGCTTCTTCCATAGTGATTCCTTTTTTCTTGCGGAGCTCGAAGAAAAGGGGAGCATAGCGGTCGATAACGGCTTCGTCGGCGGGGTCAACGATTTTAGCGTTTTTGATGTTTTCAAGGCCCATTTCGTCGGCAAGTCGAAGTATTTCAACCTGGTTGCCGATGAGAATGATGTCGGCGAGCTGGTCACCGATAATGCGGTTAGCGGCAGTGAGTGTACGAGGTTCGGTGCCTTCGGGAAGGACGATGCGCTGGCGCGAGGCCTTCGCTTTGGCGGTCATTTTTTCAAAGAGTCCCATGATAAATGAGGATTGTAGTTGATTTAGGTTAAATATGTTAGGCAATCAAAAATCGCCCGAAGGCGTTTGACGCGACAAAATTAGTAAAAATAAGTGAGACCGACCACATTTAACCAAAAAAACATTAAGTGAGTGATGAGTAAAAATCACAAAGGAGAGATGGAAATAGTAAGTTTAAATTCTCGCTTTTCAGATGCTGATTCCATTCTTTGGCGAAATTTGAGTAATGGATTAATTCATCATCAGTGTAATCATGGGGTAATGGTTGTGGTGGTTAAGTATCCAACTGATACACAACAAACAAGTCTGAATTGTAGGGTTCATCATCTCCGAAGATGTGATATGGTTGGATGGGCCTCGCTATCCCCATCAATCCGCCCTGGCGGGCTACATGATGGGGTTTAAGGCTGTTTTTCGTCTCCGACGAAATCGGTGTAATCGTCTGTAAACCAATCATTGCGTGCCAAAGGCACGTCCCTACAACCAATATAAAAAAAGCGCCGGGTCAAATTTTGACACGGCGTTATTTGACGATAGTTATATTTGAGCGGCAAACGGGGCTCGAACCCGCGACCCTCAGCTTGGGAAGCTGATGCTCTACCAACTGAGCTACTGCCGCACGAAATACTGTTGGTTTTGCTCTGCAAAGGTATAATAAATTGATTTATTATCAAAGTAATTTTGATAAAATCACAATTTTTAAAATTCAATTGTCAATGTATCTTGCCTTTAGCCCGTTTTTAATGATAACAATTCGGTCAAAAAGGCTGCGTTTCTTTTTCCATGATGCTGCGTAATGGTGGATTGAGACTGTTTGAGTTGTCGTCTCGAGAATATCACCTTCTCTTATTGTTGGATAGAAGACCTCTTGGGAATATATGCGTGGTTTTTCGTCAATTTGCAGTATGGGGTCGATATAACGGGTATATAGCGTGGGATTTGGTGTCCTTACCGGTTTGCCGAGGCTGTTGATGAAATGACGATGTTTGTAGAACTCCAAGAACGTGTCGACCCATTTGGTGCCGGCTTGCGCTCCTATAACGGCAGTTCCAATCCAATCACCTTCATATCCTACAAATGTTTCATTATCAAGAAGTGGCTTTAATGGCTTTATTAATTCAACATCAGTATCGAGATATATACCTCCAAATTTTGACAGTGCATATAACCGACACACATCCGATACAAAAGCCCAGTTTTTCATCTTGGCAGCCTCTCGACTATATGAGCAGAAATCAATCGGAAAATTTGATTCATCCCATTTCATTATCTCGAAATCGGGGTTCAGTTCAATCCAGCCGTCAATATAGCGCTTGCTATCATCGGGCAACGGGTTCCCGCCAAACCAGCAATAATGTATGATGTTGGGTATCATATTATTTTCGGGAAATTTGTTTGAGTTTATGTTCATAATGTTTGCCGAGAAGTGCAACTTGATACATCATTTCCATATATGCTTTCATCACACCCCGACGGCCATCACGAATGCTACCCTTTAGAATTAATGTCTTGTAGAAGAAAAACCAGGGTCTGAATAAAAATGATGATAGAGAATATTTGCGCCTGGCGCGTTTCTCGACTTCATAATCGCTGTAGCGATTCATCTTGTTGATGCGAGTTGCAAATGAGGGGTCATTGATGTGTTGTATCATCAATCCTTTTTTAGCTTTTATTTTTCCTATTTTCCCGTCAATTTTAACTCGTGTATGAATTTTCGGGGGCCAATAGGCTTTATGCTGATTCATAAACCGGATGTGCCGTTCGGTTTTAATGGAACTGAATTTCCCCATAAATAATGATAGGAATGGTATCGACAGGGCATCGGCACAATCGGGCTGTTTGATGTAATCATAGAGGTAGTCGCGAAGTTGGGGCGTGACAATCTCGTCGGCATCAACCACAAGAACCCATTGGTTTGAGGCGCTGTGTATGGCAAAATCTCGGGCCACTTCACAAATGTTATTGTCACCGCGTGGAAATGTCACAATCCGAGCACCAAAATTTCGGGCAATTTCAACGGTGTTATCGGTGCTTTCCATGTCGCACACGATAATTTCGTCAAAACCGTTAAGAGCACTCAGGGACTCAGGTAGTTGTTTGGATTCATTATAGGTATTAATGACGACGCTGATTTTGTGGTTGTCAGATTTCATAATTCTATCCGCAAGGTCTTCTAAATTTGTGCAAAAGTAGTTACTTTCCCACAAATTACCCCCCCCGATAGTTAAATTATGTTAATAGAATGTTAGACTGTGTTTTGTTGCGTTCGATGTATTTAGGACTGCGCTGATAGGTGGTTATTAGATGCCATAAATGAGTCCGGTTAATCTAAGGGTTATGGATTGAAGATGGTTGGCGTAATTGCCTGATTTATGTTCAGGTCATCGCGGTGCCGGTTTTGACACAGCGATGACCTGTTTGTTGATAATATAATGTTGTCGGTGGGTTACAATGTCATTACTTCCATGTGAAGTAAATTTTATCAGTATCCTGGGTACTCCAGAATGTTGTAGGAAGACCGTCGGTCATAGTCCAGTTAAAGATATCCTCATAAGGATATTCATCGTCAACCTCTTCCAGACGAACGGGAAGATTATTTGTCGATTTTCCCAACAGACCGGCATAGTAGGCGATTTCGGTTTCCTGAAGGTCGATATAAAACGCACGATATAAAAGCATTACATTGCCCTTGTTGGAGAGAACTGATGAGTTTTTGCTATCGGTATAGAAAATGTCATACTCATATCGATATTCCTGTTCAGTTCTTACGACTTTTGTTATATTGCCGTCGGTGTAAGTAATTCGATAAACCTCATCATCTTCTACACGACGGGCGTAATTAAGTTGGTCAGCGTCATTGTAGCCAAATTCCCAGGTGTCGACATAGTCGGGCTCGTCAAGGAAAATGCGTATCGCTTTCTTGGCAAATCCTTTGTCGTTGAGCTGAAAATAGAAATCCTGTTCATAACCTGCATTTTCGGGGTCAGATATCGACATCTTGACCTGATATTCATCAGCGCGCGAGAATGTGCCATATTCAAAAGTTATTTCGTCGTCGTCGCTGACAATTTTGGTTACTTGTCCTTTGTCATTTGTTGTGATTTTGGCACCGTTGAAACTTTTGGGCGCCCCTTGAGAAAATACGTTTTTTGTACTTGGAATTACTGATTGTTGGGGAATTTCGGGTTCATCATCGTTGCTGCATGAGGCAAATCCCATTACTAAAGCAATACCAATAAGTGCAATTTTAAAATTAGGTTTCATAAGTTATATTTATAATGATTAATGATGTAGATTACCTTTTTGATTGGCCATTGGTTAGGCGTGGTTATGCGAAAGTGACTGCAAAAGTAGTTACTTTTTCCACAAACTACCCCCCCCGATAGTTAAATTGTGTTAATAGAATATTAGGCTGTGTTTTGTTGCATTCGATGTATTTAGGACTGCGTTGATACGGTGGTTATTAGATGCCATAAATGAGATCGGTTAATCTAAGGTTATGAGTATAGGCTAAATGACGATTGTTATTTTCGCCATTTAGCCCTATGTGCGCCGATAGGAAATTATTTGTATCGAATATAGTCTATTCGATAATCGTAGTCGTTAGCATCTCCTTGTACAAGTTTTCTAGAAGAGTCAATAGAACCATATTTGCTATTGCTCATGATTTCATTTTTAGAAACCTCCGTGTCGTTATTATCATCTAATCGATCGTCATAGAAATATCTAATACCAAATAACTTATTGTCTGAGACGATTATTTTGTAGATATAGGGTGTGGCACTAAAAAGATAGTTGCCATCTGCTCCTTTTTTACCACCTTCTTCGTATACTAGATAGAAATCATTTTTGTTATCATAACGATAGATTCCCATTCCATAATCACCACCCCATATTTTAACGAGTGTTTCATAAGATGCGTTTATATATGGAACAAAAGACATAGGATTATCATCAACCCAATCATAAATCCAACATTCGTCAGTAATTAATAGTGGATAAGCAGAATCTTCTGCTTCAACCCAAATTCCTTTAATGCTGTTCTCGGTTTGAGGTTCATCGTCTTTGTCTTTTGAGCATGAAAATGAAACGGCTCCTAAAGCAACAATCAAAATCAAATTAAATAATTTTTTCATTTTAAAATAAATTAAAAAATTACACATTGCGACACGACAATGTTTGATGGAGTTAAGTTACGTGCCTAACTTCATGGACTCCCTCATGATTTATTTAAAAATGAAAAAAAGTGCGTGAGAGTCATACTGTTGCCCGTCCCACATCCTGAGGCCCTGGAATTGCCCACCTAAGTTGAACGGACAATGCAGAGCCTCACGCAGATATGAATGTAATCCAACCCGAAACACTCACGCGCAGGTTAGACTTTATATACATATCTACATAAGCACATACATCGTCTCATTCTTGACTTAGGTTGAAATTTTCCAGGTTTCAGGATGTCAAGAAAGAGCGTTAAGTATACGCCTTTGTTAATAATTATGTCTGTATCAGTTTATCGTAGCCCTTAGAGAGTTTGAACTGCTAATACGAGTGCAAAGATACGTACTATTTTAATATCGTGCAATAGGTTTGATGTGTTATCTCGATTTTGATTTATAGATTATCTTGACTAACTTTGCAGCTGATAAGAACTAAGATACTTTAAATATACACTTTCATGAAAAAATCACAGATGATATTGTGGATTGCCGCACTGATTGTCGGTGTGGGCATCGGACTCCTGAAAATCGAGTCGGTTGACACAATAATGAATTTTATCGCCACTATTTATACACGTCTTTTCCGCTTGCTTGCGGTGCCGACAATCGTGCTTGCGGTCATAACAACGCTTGCGTCGCTCGGCGGTGGTCGAGAAATGGGTAAAATGTTCCGTACAACGTTGACCTACACGTTGCTGACAACAACGGCCGCGGCGGTGGTCGCATTGGTGCTTTATCTGGTAATCGCTCCTGGAAATCTGCCGGCCGAGCTTGTCGGTGCGGGGGATGCCAATGTAGGTGCCGACGTGAAAGGTTTCACTTATACCGACCATATTTTATCGGTTATTCCCGACAATATTGTAAAGCCGTTTCTGGACGGTAACGTGCTCGCATTGCTTCTGTTGTGTTTTGCTGTCGGTATCGGGTTGTCAAAAATGCCTGATTCGGGACCGAAACATTCGCTGATGAGCGGCTTGCAGGGGCTTCAGGACCTGCTGTTTCTGTTGATACGCTGGCTGATAGCCGCGTTGCCGCTCGGAATCGTGGCGTTTGCCGCCCAGCTGACTGCCCAGGTAGGCGGTGGTGTGATGCTTGAGTCGCTCGGCAAGTATGTGCTGGTGATTTTGCTTGGCAACTGCCTTCAGTTTTTTGTGGTATTGCCGCTGTTCCTGCTTGCCAAAGGCATCAATCCCGTGAAGACACTCAAGGGAATGTCTCAGGCGGTGCTGATGGCTTTGTTCACCAAAAGCTCGGCGGCAACGTTGCCTGTTACAATGGCCAATGCCGAGGAGAGGGTGGGGGTCAAGTCAAAGGTTGCCCGATTTGTGTTGCCAATCTGTACGACTGTCAACATGAACGGATGTGCTGCCTTTATTCTTGTGACATCGCTTTTTGTGATGCAGAATAACGGAATGGAATTGTCGGTGCCGACGATGATACTTTGGATATTTATAGCAGTGTTGTCGGCGTTTGGTAATGCCGGCGTGCCCATGGGCTGTTATTTCCTGACGCTTTCGTTGATGTCGGGCATAGGGGCCAATGTCGGTATCATGGGTATAATCCTGCCCATATATACAATCATTGATATGGTTGAGACTGCCGAAAACGTTTGGTCTGATTCGTGTGTCTGTGCAATTACCAACAAAGAGATGGAATCGTAGACAAACTTTGTTGTCAAATAATAACGAATAAGAGCTGTCTCGCGACAGCTCTTTTTCGTTAATAAACCAATCATTATCACATTTCTTGCTTTTGCAA
>JAIDNJ010000013.1 GCA_029063895.1 Muribaculaceae bacterium
ATTATATAGACCAGATGCTTCAAACGAACATGAGTTGTTGTAAAGTTTTCGACCGCATGGATAAGAGTCAGATGCCCTCTTTCTATCAGACAATCGATCTGCTCGTGTTTCCTTCGCCGCGCGAAAGTCTTGGATTGGTGGCTCTTGAGGCTATGAGTTGTGGAGTGCCGGTCGTGGCTCACAATATTTGTGCGTTTCCCGAATATATAAAACCCGGATTATCTGGCGAACTCGCAGAACTGAATGACACGGAGAGTGAGCAAAATCATCAGGCGTTTCTCACTGCGGTTGTGAAGGCCATAAATAATATTGAGTCCTATACTCCACGGCGGGTGGTAGAGGCTGGCTATTCACAAGCATCGGTGATTTCTTTTTATCGAAAATTATTCAGAATCTTATGAAACAAGTAGTCGAGTCTCTTTCAAAGCTTCAAAAATACTGCGAGGCGGAGGATTTCAAGGGATGGGATCCGTACGACGGACTCAACTCGCGTATATTCAATGCCGTGCCATTGCTGAAAAATTCAGCTCTAAGCCGCCTGATTATGATTCAGTTTTTTAAACGAAGTCCTGTCAATATGCGTCGTGTAGGTATGATTCCCAAAGACTACAACCCGAAAGCTATAGCATTATTTTTATCAGGGTATTGTAATTTATACGAGTCTGTGATTGCGAATCCGGCTCTACAACTTGGGCTCGAATCTCCAGAACAATTATTGGGAAAGATAAACTACCTGGCACATTTATTGATGGATATTCGCTCAAAAGGTAATTATCACGGAGCCTGCTGGGGTTATGAATTCGGGTGGCAGTCAAAAGCTTTCTATCTTCCGGCCTATACTCCAACTGTTGTCGTCACAGCTTTTGCTGTGGATGCTCTTCTCAGAGCATATCAAGTCACCTGTCGTTCAGAATATCTTGATTTAGCGTTATCCTCCGAGGGGTTTATACTCGAAGACTTAAATCGGATACCCAAATCGGTAGGTTTTATGTTTTCTTATTCTCCACTTGACAAGCGCGCCGTATATAATGCGACACTGCTGGGTAGCAAGACCCTGACAGCAGTATATAAGTATAAAAATGAAGTGGGGTTAATGAATCAGATTGCTCAGTCAGTACGACCGGTTCTGTCCACTCAAAATCCTGACGGGTCCTTCCCTCATAGTGATCAGGTTGGGAATAAATGGAGGGATAATTTTCACACGGGCTTCAAACTTGAAAGTTTAGTCCACTGCAACCGCATATTATGTGATGCGGCGGTTGAAAGCGCAATTGAAAAAGGATATGCACATTGGATATCTAATTTTTTTGATAGGGAAACCGGCATTGCCCTATATTATGATAATGATTCCATAAATTCCACAGTTGATTTACATTGTTTAGCTCAAGCCATACCTACACTTTATCATCTTAATAAGTTAGGAAATGAATTACCTTTAGTAGAGAAAACAATTAATTGGGCTATAGACAATATGCAGTCACACGATGGCGCTTTCTATTATAGGAAAAAAGGGAATCGATTAAATAAAATCAAGTATATGAGATGGCCTAATGCCTGGATGTTCTATGGCATGAGTTTTTATATAAAATACATTTCTGAAAATGGTGAAAATTAGAAACTGCATTCGCCTTGTCGCGATATTCATAAGGTATTTTATCCTTACAAGAATATATGGAATGGATATTTCGAGAACGGCAAGGATATCATTGGGAGCTAAATTGGATAAAACTAACCCCAAGGGTATCCATATAGGAGAGGAGAGTTTTGTTGCCTCGGGTGCTATCATTCTCTCCCATGATTTTTGCAGGAATAAACACGCAGATACATACATCGGGACGAGATGCTTTATCGGCGTCAATACAGTCATTATGTGCGGCATCAGAATCGGTGATAATTGCGTGATAGGGGCCGGGGCTATTGTGACTAAAGATGTACCTTCAAATTGCATTCTTGCGGGGAATCCTGCAAAAATTATCCGAGAAGAGATATATACAACAAAATTTGGACAACTTGTGAAACATGAATGAGGTTATTCTTAATGGTATAACCGTCACTGTATTCAGCGGTGTAGACGACTTGCTGGGGTTTGTCAATAACAAGAATGGTATTCTCGTTGCGGTCAATGCCGAAAAAATTATCAATCGTGACCATAGGATTAAAGAGATTATCAATAATAACATAGGTTATCTCGACGGTGCAGGCCCTGTACTGGCTGCACGGCGTAAGGGTATTTCCGATGCCTGTAAAATTCCGGGGTGCGAGCTTTGGCTTAAATTGGTTAAGCGTTCATACCATAGCCGCTCATTCTATCTGCTCGGAAGCACCAGATCGATCATCGAGGAGACAGCCCGTCAACTTCATAAAGATTTCCCCGGTATCTCCATTGTCGGCTATCACGATGGCTATCTGACAACCGACAAGCTGAAATCGGATGTTATAACCGACATAATCAGCAAGAAACCGGATGTTGTCTTTGTTGCTATGGGGTCGCCTAAGCAAGAGCTTTTTATGGCTGAACTTCAAGAACATCACCCGGCTCTATATATGGGTTTGGGCGGGAGTTTCGATATATATGCCGGGAAAGTGAAGCGCGCACCAAAATGGTGGATAGACCATAACCTCGAATTTGCTTATCGACTTTTTAAGCAGCCTAAAAGAATACGCAGACAAATACATCTGCTCAGATTCGCATGGTGGATTCTGACTGACAAAATGTAGATATTAATATGAAGAGGATAATGCTTGTTTTCGGCACCCGTCCGGAAGTCATCAAGATGGCTCCGCTCATAAAGGAGCTGAAAAAATATCCGGAAGATTTCAAAACAACCGTTTGTGTCACCGGTCAGCACCGAGAGATGCTTGATCAAATGCTGAAAGTATTTGACATCTCCCCCCACTATGATTTACGAATCATGGATAAGGTTCACGATCTATATGACTTGACGGCACTCGTCCTCACCGGTATGCGCGATGTTCTTGCAGAAACCAACCCTGACATGGTACTCGTCCACGGCGACACCACTACATCCGCGACAGCCGCGCTCGCTGCCTTCTACAGACAGATTCCCGTAGGTCACGTCGAGGCTGGCCTCCGTACTCGCAATATCTATTCTCCTTGGCCCGAAGAGATGAATCGTCAGATAATCGGGCGTATCGCTACCTACCATTTTGCTCCCTCACCTCAATGCCGCTGCAATCTATTGACCGAAGGTATAGATGATGTAAAAATCGTCGTGACAGGCAATACGGTAATCGATGCACTCAAGTGGGTAATTGATAAGATTAACTCATCGCAGGAAATCCGCCGGGGAATCTACGAGGAACTCAATAAAGTCGGATATGATCCTTCGCGACTTCGCAACAGAAAGCTTGTACTCATTACAGCTCACCGACGTGAGAATTTTGGCGAAGCATTCGCCTCGATATGCCATGCCATAAAAGTACTTGCCCAAAAATATCCCGACACAGATTTTGTGTATCCTCTCCACCTCAATCCCAACATCAGGCAGACAGCCTATCGATTATTCGGACGTGTTGATGATTGGCTGGACAATTTGTTTCTTATTGAGCCACTCAGCTATCTCGCATTCTCTCTGCTTATGTCTGAATCTACTGTCATTCTAACAGATAGTGGCGGAATACAGGAAGAAGCACCAGCATTGGGTAAACCGGTACTCGTCACGCGTGAGACCACTGAAAGAACAGAAGCCCTTGGAGAACTGGTAAAACTCGTCGGAACTGACTCAGACAATATTATACACGAAACATCAAATATACTTGACAATTCATTACACCATAAGTTCTTACTCAAACATAACAGTTGTTACGGAGATGGCTATGCATCTGCCCGAATCGTTGACTATCTAAGAAGTTTAAATAGTTTATTATGAAAGCTTGTTTTATAGGTTTAGGTTATATCGGTCTTCCAACGGCCATACTTGCCGCAAATAGAGGTATTGAAATAGTAGGGGTGGACTTAAATCCATCAATTGTAAAACAAACCAATAGTGGTAAGTCTCATATTGTCGAGGCCGGTCTTCAGGATTTACTCCATAATGCCGTCTGTAGCCAAAAACTCATCGCAAGAGAAGTACCCGTAAAGGCGGACGCATTTTTCATTTTCGTCCCTACACCTATTAATACTCAGAAAATGCCGGACATCAGCTTTGTCGAGGCGGCCACACGCTCGGTTATTCCATTGCTCGAACCAGGCAATCTGTATGTAATTGAATCCACTGTCCCGGTGGGAACGACCGAACAAATGGCCGATCTGATATATAGGGAAAGACCCGAACTGCGCGATAAACTATATATTGCATATTGCCCCGAAAGAATGATTCCCGGGAATGCTGTATATGAACTCACTCACAACGACAGAGTAATCGGAGGTATAAACGAAGCCTCAGCCGCAAGAGCCGCCCAATTCTACTCAAAGTTTGTTGACGGAGAATTACATACCACCAATACGCGCACCGCCGAAATGTGTAAGCTCGTTGAAAACTCCTTCCGTGACGTTCAGATAGCTTTTGCCAACGAGCTTTCCATCATTTGCGAAAATGCCGATATCGATGCAAGCAAGCTCATCAGTCTTGCTAATCTTCATCCACGTGTAAATATTCTCACACCCGGCTGCGGGGTTGGTGGTCATTGCATTGCTGTCGATCCATATTTTCTAATTTCAAAATTCCCCGAAGGAACACCACTAATACAGCAGGCTCGAAGAGTCAATACCCGTAAAACCCAGTGGTGTATCAAAAAAATCAAGAATAGTATCAACGATTTCGAACTGAAATATAAGCATCGTCCTAAAGTAGCTATGATGGGCCTGGCGTTTAAACCGGATATTGATGACTTACGCGAGTCACCGGCCATCGACATCGTTAGCGAAATTATGAAGTTGAGCAACAATACAGAGATTATGATTTCTGAGCCGAATCTAATCCAACAACATCAGATTTTCAACCTCATCGACTACAACGAATCCTTCCGTAAGGCTGACATTGTGGTATTTCTGGTAGCACACACTCCGTTTAAAAATCTCCCCAATGTTACTGATAAAGTCATTTTGGACTTTTGTGGTGTTTACAATTAACTTTAAGATATTGAATTGCTCTCATCGATGAACTTTTATATCATAACTCTATAATATTTTATAGGGTCTGAACAATTTGCTTTTCTTCCGTAGCGGTTGCAATATTTACCTCGCCATACGTTGTAGAATTGCTTACAGGCACCATCAATTAACGCAGACTCGTCGATGAGTATTCCGGCCTCGAAGTTACGACGGTCGCCACTCTTCATACCTATGCTGGCTCCTGTCAGATTGGCCGAGCCAATGTAGGCAGTCTCAAAATCAAATATGAGCATCTTGAAGTGGACTTGCAGACATAGCAACCGTCCAGTCCATTTTTAGAATCGGGTATCGGTCAAAATCTTCTCGGAAAGCCGGACCCGGTTCTTTTGCATGGATAAGCCTAATCTCAACACCTCGTTTGAGTAGTTTTACAAGTACGGCAATGAACGGCTCCATTTAAGAGCCAGACTTAACATGAAGGTCTTTAATACCGCAGTGCCGATCCAGAGAGACTTCCTCTCTGAAAGCATTCTAACTCAGGCTATTGATTCGGTACTGGATCCCGTCATAAGTAAAATAGCGTAGATATCCTGACTTTCTACAATATTCTAAAAATCGTCCCTGATTTACTTTTAACCCATTCCTTATAATATCAGCTCGCAACTGTTTCATCTGCATTATTGATGTACAGTCTTTAAATAATTCCATTGTTTCATAAAGTGCCGGATTTACATAAAAGACATTCTTGATTTTTACTCCAATAATGAAATGTGGAAGAATGCCATATCTTACCGATATTTCTGCCTGCTCAGGATATACAGGTATGCTCACAAACGGCAATCCAACTGAATCACATACTGAGGTGAAACTATCCATCTTTTTAGATGCAACATAAGCCGGAAAATGCGCTTTTGGCATCCATCCAATAAACATTAATGATTGCTCAAATTGTTCTGCAACCTCAAAATCCCGACTTGTTGAAACAAAGACACTTTTATCTTTATATCTGTTAGAATTAATAGTATGTAAAATAGCGAGATAATATAGATTTACCTTTGTACGATCTTCTGAGCATAACTTCTCATATCGTTTTATAAGGTTCTCTTTAGCCAAAAGAAATGCATCGGAAAATTTTTTATTTTTTTGAATAAACTTATGCATTCTATTCACTCTTTCAGGCGTTCCTTTGGCGGCTGATTTCAAGGCAGAATTGAGTAGGGTGCAAATCCTCGCGAAATTGCCAATATCCGTATCATCAGGATCTATCCAATCATCATTATCAAAACATACACGGCCCTTTTCTCCGACACAAAAGATCATATCAAGCAAGTAACGGATATTGGTCGTATCTGCCAGATAATGTTTTTGCAAGTTTGAGTCTGATTCACCACGTGCAAACATCGTTTTAAATTTAGACGGTGTAAGGATGTTCATAAAAGACCACAATACATAGACTTGTTCCTGAGAAGCAGCCTCATCATTAATATTCTTAATATGATAGTCGCCTAAGCGTAGCAAAAACTTATTTATCTCTTCCATTATAGTGATATTTTAATTTCATAAAT
>JAIDNJ010000130.1 GCA_029063895.1 Muribaculaceae bacterium
TTGCTTTTGCAAAACCGTCTTTGTTCGATTCCGGCCTCACGCCTGACTTATTCGTTTTAAGAATTGACTCGAGTTTTAATGACTCTTGTACTACTCTTGTCTATTGTAAATCTTTCAATGTTCTCTTAAATTTTGCTTTCCGAGCGTTTGTCAGAAAAACGATGCAAAGTTAAGACAAATTTTTGAATCAGCCAAACCGATTTAAAATTTTAACAGTCTTTAACCGCTTTCCCAGGCTTTTCAAACCTTTCGTGTGACCTCCGTCCCAAAAGCGAGTGCAAAGGTAGAGACTTTTTCTGACACCACCAAATATTTTGACAACTTTTTTGCAATAAATTTTAGCCTAATTTCGTAAATAGCTAATAATGAGCAATATAAAATTTCACTATTTTTCGGCCAAAATTTGGGCATACTTCATTTACGCCTTATTTTTACAAGATCAGGGGCGAAACAAATTTATTGAAGATTTGTTCAGTGTGTCGATTTTAACCTCAACAAACTTATATTAAAATTAACACAAGCGCGGCTTAACAATCTTTGCGCCTCTCAAAAATTCATCGGCGCCCATTGATTTTTTTCCCTGAAGCTGCAAATTTTTTATAAAAAGACGTCTATCGGCACAGTCCACTGCAAGACAATTCTTGTCGACAACCGTAATTTTTCCCGGAATCATCTCATCTGCCACGGCATCGCCGAGCGATGTTTCAAATATTTTCACCTGCTTGCCGGTCAATGGACCGTCATCTTCTATTGTAGACCAGGCCCCAGGATAGGGCGACAGACCGCGGACAAGATTATGAATATCCATTGCCGGCCGATTCCAATCGATGTGACATGTATCTTTAAAAATTTTAGGAGCCGGACGGGGCTCCTTATCGTCCGTCACAAGACAATCCTGGGGAACCGTGACAAGCTTACCCTTTATAATACTGTCAAGGGTTTTAACAGTGAGGTCGGCACCAAGAGCCATAAGCCGGTCGTGCACATCGCCCACATTATCCTCGGGCAAGATGTCAATCTCTGCTCTATCTATTATATCACCTGTATCAATTTCGTGCTTGAGGAAGAATGTGGTTACACCGGTATTAGTGTCGCCATTGATGACAGCCCAATTGATAGGAGCCGCTCCGCGATAGTCGGGCAGAAGCGAAGCATGAAGGTTAAATGTGCCGAGACGCGGCATCTGCCAAACGACCTCGGGGAGCATACGGAACGCTATGACTACAAACAAATCGGCACCATAAGACCGTAGTTGGTCAACAAACGACGAATCTTTCAAATTAACGGGTTGCAAAACAGGTATATTTTTTGAAACAGCATACTGTTTTACGGGCGACTGCAAGAGATTATGCCCGCGTCCGGCAGGTTTATCGGGCATTGTCACCACAGCGACCACATTATAGCCGTCATTTACAATACGGTCAAGCGATTCAACCGCAAACTCGGGCGTACCGAGAAAAACTATTTTCAAATCTTTTTTATCCATTTTATACCTAATACTTAATTTAATCCTCACCCGCCTCGTTTTCGTGTGTACCGGCTACACCCGATGCAAGCACATTCCATAACGTTGACTCAGCCCCGGCAGGAAGGGGCGCGGTCAGATCGATTGTCTTGCCCGAAACCGGATGGACAAAACTGAGGTGTCGCGCCATTAACGAAATCGAGCCATCGGGATTGGACCGTTTGTCACCATATTTAAGATCTCCTTTTATAGGACAACCGATCGATGCCAGCTGTACCCTTATCTGATGTTTGCGGCCAGTCAGCAAATTTACCTCAAGTAAATGATAACGGTCAGATGAAGCAATCAGACGATATCGGAGCTTTGCCTCCTTTGCACCGTCGCGCGGAGCAGCCGAGACATAAGATTTATTGTTGCGCTCGACTGTACGGATATAACTCTCGACAAGGGCTTCGGGTTTGGGAGGCATATTACGCGTGATTGCCCAATATGTCTTATGAATCTCACCCTTGCGGAGCATCTCATTGAGACGCGTGAGAGCCTTTGAAGTCTTTGCAAAGATAACAAGACCGCCAACCGGGCGGTCGAGACGATGCACAACCCCGACAAAAACATTGCCCGGCTTGTCATATTTTTTCTTGAGCCACTCGCCCACAGTCTCGCTGAGCGGTTTGTCGCCAGTCTTGTCGCCCTGGACTATCTCCCCGGGGGCCTTATTGACGACTATGATGTGATTATCTTCGTAAACTACTTCCATATTTATACTATTAAAGTTTTCCGAGGGCCAAGCCTCGGAAAACTTAGTGAAAAACTATCAGTATTTTATCTTTACTTCAGCAATAATACTTCGAGCATGTATACTCCGGCACCGGCAAGATAACCAACCAGGGCAAGGAGAGTGAAGTTTTTGAGATACCAACCAAAGTTGATTTTCTCAAGACCCATTGCAATAACACCGGCAGCCGAACCGATGATGAGAAGGCTACCACCAACACCGGCACAGTAGCTGAGGAATTCCCAGAACACGCCATCGACTACAAACGCAGCCTGATAGCCGGTTGCCTGAGCCACATCGGCAATAACAGGATACATACCCATAACACCGGCAACGAGAGGCACATTATCGACAATAGACGAGAGCGCACCAAGAAGGATGTTGATAGCATATATGTTATGAACCTTATCATCGAGGAACTGAGCGGTAGCAGCAAGAACGCCGGTTGCCTGAAGAACGCTTACAGCCATGAGGATGCCGAGGAAGAAAAGAATCGAGGGCATGTCGATACGGGCAATAAGACGCGGTAGGCGGTTGACAGGCATGTCGCTGTTAGTCACATCGCGCAGTTTGCGGTTATAGAAAATTTCGGTATAAACCCATAGAATACCAAGCACGAGAAGAATACCTACAAAGGGAGGCATGTGGGTAATCGATTTGAAGATGGGCACGAAGATGAGACCGCCTACACCAAGATAGAACATCGTGTTGCGCTCGCCGGCCGATAGCCAGTGTTCCGAAACCACGCTCTCGTCTTTGGCGGGAATTTCACCTTTGAGACGACGGCTGACAATAAGGAGCGGCACTAAAACAGCAGCCAGACTCGGCAACAGAACATACTTGATAAGTGCCATTGCAGTCACATTACCCTTAACCCAAAGCATGATTGTGGTCACGTCACCGATGGGCGACCACGCACCACCCGTATTAGCTGCAATAACAACCATCGCAGCGTAAATCCAACGCTCTTTCTGGTCGTCAATGAGTTTACGCAGGAGCATAATCATCACGATTGTGGTGGTCATGTTGTCGAGGATAGCCGAGAAAATAAATGCAGTACCACAGATAACCCATAGCAATTTTGATTTATTGCGGGTTTTGATACGGTCGGTAATCACCGAGAAACCTCCATGAACGTCAACAAGTTCAACAATGGTCATTGCGCCGATAAGGAACAACAGCGTCTGAGTGATGTCACCGAGAGCCTCAACGATCTTAACGTTAAGAATAAAGTCGAGAGCCTGATGATAAAGTGATTTTTGAGCCTCGACGGGATTTTCTGCGACATACTTTGCCAGCTCCTCGCCCTCGGCCATGGGCACAAGATACTCGGCGCCAAAGGCATAAAGTATCCACATGAGCATACCCAGCAATAGGGCGGTTGCAGTCTTGTCGACTTTGATTGGATGTTCAAGCGCTATCGCGAGATAGCCGATTACAAATAATACAATAAGAGTTGTAAGCATTTGGTATAAATCTAAGATTAGAAATTAACGATTGGTTTTTGGATTGGACTCTGCACACAAGGCTCGGCCTTCCTCCGAAAAAATTTCTGCAAAGATACTGCTTTTATAAATAGGTGAAGTCCTATTTTCAAACGAATTTACCGACATTAACGCCCAACAGTCCTTAAAAGATGTTAAATTCATGGCTAACCACTGACTATAAGTTATCTTTGCAACGTTAACATACCATATCAATTTTACAAGACACATATATTATATAGGATGAAGACATCATCGGCATTGACATCAACCGACATCGCCATGCTCTCGCGAGCTGTCGAGATTGCGCGACTCGGCCTTGGAAACGTAGCAACAAACCCTCATGTCGGGGCAGTGATTGCTGTCGGTAACAAAATCATAGGCGAAGGCTTTCACCGTCAATGGGGAGGCCCTCATGCCGAGGTCAATGCCTTCAGATCGGTCAGACCCGAAAATATGGCGCTGCTTCCCGAAGCCACCATTTATGTCACTCTTGAGCCATGCTCCCACTATGGTAAAACACCGCCATGCTCTCGCCTGATTATCGAAAAAAGAGTAAAGCGTGTCGTTGTCGGTGCGGTCGACCCAAATCCCAAAGTCGACGGTGGTGGAATAGCCATGATTCGCCGGGCGGGAATCGAGGTTGTTATCGCTGATGGTGAAATTGCTCGCCGTTGTCGGGATCTCGACCCTGTTTTCATGACTTCATTCCGACTCAAGCGCCCCTACATCACCCTTAAATGGGCTCAGAGCGCCGACGGTTTTATGGCCGACAAAAACGGACGGCCTGTAAAATTTTCCACTCCGCTGACATCAACACTCGTCCATCAGTTGCGCAGTCGACGACAGGCTATCCTGACGACCTCGGCAACTATCATCGCCGACAATCCGCGACTTGACACGCGTCTCTGGAGCGCAGGTAATGACCCTGTCAAAATAGTACTTGACCGTTGTGACTCAACATCACCCGATGCCGTCGTCTACACCTCGGGACGTCAACCTGTCATCCTGTTCACCGTAGAAAACAACCGGCAAGAAACAATCACCGTGAACCGCAGAACAACGCCAGAACAGATAGTCGACGAACTCAACAATCAAAAGATATCATCCCTCCTTGTCGAAGCCGGACCAACAATGCTAAACGAGTTTATCAAGGCCGGATTATGGGACGAAATACGCATCGAGCTCGCTCCATTCAGTCTCGGCGACAACGGGGGTAAACCGGCGCCGACGCCACCCGCGCTCCCCTCCTCGACCGAGACTATCGACGGGCGCACAGTCTTCACAATAATGAATAGCCATTGAGCCTCAGTCAACCCAATCAGGGTCAAAAATCAAGTTGAGCACACGGCTCAGGCGGTAACCGGCTTTCACAATCTGACGGTCGGCAAGACGGGCCGATTTTAGAAGAAGCAGATTTGTTTCCTGTTTATTCAGCTTCATTTCGGGCTTGATCCACTCATAAGTAACACCGACAATACCGGCAGTCTCGTTGGCCCAGTCCTCGGGTGCACCTTTACAAATTTCGGAAATCTGCTCGGGTGTGAAACGGTCGAGCTGCTGCTGATATTCAAGAAAAAACCACTTGTGACACGTCTCCAAAGCATAATAATCCCAGAACTTGTGATATTCCATAGGCTTGCCATTCAATTCAAATCCAAACCATTGATTTACACCCTCAAAGTCGGGATGAGACGGACAATGCAAGTCTCCCATCACATGTACTATCATCTTGATACCAACGTTAACCGCAGAGTCGGGCATATTTTTGTAATCGCGTAACAACTCAATCTGCTGATTCAACAGCGAAACCGCATCCCCCTGAGTTCTAGGCTGATATTTCCCGTCCGCTCCGATATTGTACATGTGACACGAGCTTGTATGCTTATATTCGGGAGTCGCACGTATCAGGTCAAGCCACGATGAATCATAAACAATCGACTCTCCGTCGAGATATTTCTCAATGTTGGCCTTAGCCGTTGGCGTGAGATGACACTCGGCAATATAACTTACAGCGTCGTGCCCGACTCGTCCCCAGCCAAAGGCACTAAGCGCACCGAGAGTACAGATCAGTACAACTGAAAAACGTTTAAAATTAGATGTGATGCGTTTCATTTGAAAAATAGCAAATCGTTTATCAAGGATTAATGTTAGTTTGGGGTCAAATTTAGCAAAAATTTCCCATTCTACACAACCTTGGATAACACATATTTCAGATTTATAAACTATTTCATGATTGCCGACCCGCCTTCGTCTGTCGTTTGAATTTCATCGCCGCGTTTTACCTTCTTGCCAAATCCAAATGTATAGCTTGCTGTCAGACCAACAAAACGATGACTGTCGGCACTGTATTCAGTCAAATATTGGTCAAACCACCGGCTTTTGAGACTTGATGTTGCCGACTTCCAACTCTTTCGCAGGATATTGACAGCCGACGCGCTCAAATTCCACCGTCCATTGCTCCACCCCGCTTTGATTTGATAGGATGGCTTCCGCTTTATCGAAGTCTCAGTGAGGCTGTATTCCACCAAGTTGCAACTTGCTGTCGAATAATAAGCCGAGAAATAGAACTTGTCAAGATAATATGTCGCGCTCAAGGATAACGACAGATAATTGGCATGGTCGGTATACAACCCCGTCGTCCTTTCAAAGTACACGCGGGGAGCGACCTTAAGCACTAATGAGCGTTTCAGTAATTTTGCCGATAACGAAGTTCCAACATAAAACTCCTGATAATCACCATTATTTTCAAGCGAGCGCAACATCAGTCCGTCAGGGCCGTCAGGCGCGAACACCGGCACAACGCGATTGAAAAACTGATACCACCCCGTGTTGGCCGATAGGGAGAACTTATTATTTGGCAACCATGTATAATCTACAGTGGCTCGCCCCCAATGTGTATTTTTAAGATGTACGTTCCCCTCTTTATAGAGCAATTCATTTTCTTGTATGCAATCCGGAGTCTTGTCGGCGGCCTGAACAGGATTTACGTTATATATCGCTGTCACGCTCACCGAATTTCTCCGGTTAAAGGCAATTTGTGAATTGAGATTAAACACCGGGATAAAACTGTTTGTCCTGACACCGCTGATTTTATTTGACTCCCCTGCAAATGCGGCAATAAACTGACCGTAATACTTATTCTTGCTAAAACTATAGCCAAGCATGCCGCCGTAGGCAAACTGATTAAAAACCGGCGATGCTACCATACTGCCGGTGTAATCGACTTTATCATAGTAGTATATTCCGAGTAGATTGAAGTCTATGGTATGATATTTATTGAAAGTTTTATTAACCTGAAATTGTAATTTTGCCGTAATCGCATTTTCAACCGCGTCAGTCACAATCGAAGTCTCTTTTGACAAATATCCACGGTGAGATTTTATATACTGATAAAGCACTGACGGGAGTACATTTATCTTAAATCCATTACCGGGATTGATAAAATAACTACCCTTCCAACGTGGATAAATATATGTTGAATTTGAGCTGTTTGAGTATGATTGATTTTCAAACCCTCCGTTTGAAAAAATCAAACTTCCTCGGCTGTCGTTGTTTGGCGTTTTTTGCGCGGTAAGCGAGACAGTATTTGATATCACAGCCTTATCCGATGTATATTTGGCACGGAACGAAGCCCCAAGCTGATTCTGTCTGAACCGGCCGTAATCAAGCAAGCTGCTTCGGGTTATTTCATCTATTCCGTCATTGCCGGTAGGGAAACGGTAAACCTGCATCTGTTCGGTCCCGCTATTATGCCGGTCAATATATTTATCGGTCACATTGAGGTCATAGGTCATGCGTCGGTACGACATCTTTGCATAGGCAAGCCCGCTCCCCGACCCTGCCATTACATTTCCCGTACCCGAGATTTTAGCATACCCTCCATATTCATAATGGCGCAACGTAATATTTATGACATATTTATCGTGGTTATACCGCGGATCGGTCGGGAATGCAAGATATTCAACCTTTTTCACATCCTCGGGGCGCAGTGCATCCATTTCCTCCTGACTCGCCTGTTCCATGCCTATATAGATTGACACACTCTCCCCGCCCGGCGTTTCCACCGATCCGGCGACAGGATTGATACTGATTTGAGGAATCGACATACGGTCAAGAAGGTCGATTGCATTCTGAGCTGTCCGCTTTGTATTCCGGTCGGGATAATAAGTTGTGACTGTTGCCGACGTGTGCTGCATCTGAGCCTCGACAACAACATCCTTGAGCTGCCGGGTGGTGGCAAGTGTATCGGGTAACGATGTCAGTGATTGAGCAGTCATGGCTGTCACGACCAGGAGCATTGTGAGGAATGTGGTTATAGTTTTCATTATTTCTATTTATGTTTGGTTGACTATACCCCTTTGACGGATGAAGCCGTCGGTTTGTTACACGAGACGTGATTTTTTCCGACCGACCCATTACGTTTTTTTGATGGTTTAACTTAATTTTTTTGTCAGCGCCAAAGAAAATGAGTAATTTAGCAACCTGAAACAAATTAGAAATTTAACCACTCAAAGATATGTCAAAAGTAATTATTATCGGAGCCGGAGGTGTCGGCACTGTCGTTGCCCACAAATGTGCCCAGAACCCCGAAGTTTTCAACGAAATAGTAATCGCTTCGCGCACAAAATCAAAATGTGACGCCATCGCCCGTGCCATCAACAAGCCCAACGTTACTACCGACTCGGTCGATGCCGATTCAGTACCCCAGCTCGTGGAGCTTTTCAAACGTCACAAACCCGATCTCGTTATAAACGTAGCTCTCCCCTATCAGGATCTCACAATCATGGACGCATGTCTTGAATGTGGTGTAAACTATCTTGACACAGCCAACTATGAGCCAAAAGACGAAGCTCATTTTGAATATTCATGGCAGTGGGCCTACCGCGACCGTTTTGAAAAAGCAGGTCTCACCGCTATCCTCGGCTGCGGTTTTGACCCGGGTGTAACCGGAGTCTTCACTGCCTATGCCGCCAAGCACTATTTCTCGGCTATGGAATATCTCGACATCGTCGACTGTAACGCCGGCGACCACGGCAAGGCATTTGCAACCAACTTCAACCCTGAAATCAACATCCGCGAGATTACCCAGAACGGCCGCTACTATCAGGACGGCAAATGGGTGACCACCGGTCCGCTTGAAATCCATGCCGAGCTCAACTATCCCAACATCGGTCCGCGCGACTCTTATCTGCTTTATCATGAAGAGCTCGAATCACTCGTCCAGAACTTCCCCACCATTAAACGCGCACGCTTCTGGATGACATTTGGCAAGGAATATCTCACTCACCTGCGAGTTATCCAGAACATAGGTATGGCCCGCATCGACGAGGTTGAATAT
>JAIDNJ010000131.1 GCA_029063895.1 Muribaculaceae bacterium
TTATTGCGCTGATGTGTCTATTCTTGTGCGTTTGTTGGGTTGTTTTTTTTTTTTATGTTAAAGACATTGACATCATCGACATTATAGGGTCCGCGTTCAGTGGGATAAAACGACAGATTCAAGGTTTGGATTATCGACGACTCTCCATAGGCAAGCTCGCGACCGGGAAAAATCTCGCGTGACGTCACCTCGCGGACATAGGGATTGGACTGCTGGACCACGTCCGACCGTAGGTAGGCCGGACACGATGACGAGTTGCGGCGTGTAAAAAGACGGTCTATATAATACCAGTTGAGCAAAGCGCGGTTTTTGCCATAATCGGGATTATCGCTCAACGCCGCTTCGGGAAAAAGAGCGTCGGCGCTATCGTCATAAGGTGTCGATGACAGGAACCAGGAATAGGGCGACCTTAAATCGATGCCGGTCTGGGTTGACTCAAAATCGTCAATATATGACGATCCTTTGTTCGAACCCGATTTCTCGGCCGACGGTAGAAGTCTGGCATACTCGGCTTTCAAACTGAATGTTGACGGAACTGATGCATTTACAGTCGGGATAGCGTTGAGCCAACTGTCAAGTATTGGCAAGCGGGTGTTATAGGCTATATTGAAGCCGACCATCGTGTTGTTGATCAGTTCATTTCCTATGCTGACCTTGTCGGTATACGATTTTTCGGAAAAATGGACAAGTGTACCGCCTATGTTCAATCCCCGGGCAAGCTGGTATTGCAGGTCTATTCCGGCGAGCGTCTTGCGGCGCGTCGACAAAACCGATCGGTTTTCAAGCGAGACACTTATGTTCTGCCCCGAGTCGATAATGCTTTGGTTGATTATCGTCACCGTTCCCATCGTGTAATCAACCGTGTAGTCGGTATTCTCGGTCAATTTGACGCTTCCGGCCATCACCACCACCGAGCCGCGGGGTATGTTTGTGGCGTTGAGCCTTATCGTAGCCCCCGATGACGCGCTGTATTCACCCGCGAGGATAAACTTATTTCGCTCGGCATATTGCTGAGCTGTCACCCGGGTCGAGTCATAGAGCTGCTGATAGACATATTGGTCGGCAACCGTTTGGTTACCGATTTCGCTTGCAAGATAAGACCCGAACGGCTCGACCACCGGAAAGATAATCTTACCTCGTTCGCTCAGAATTGTGTATCCCTCGATATAATCAAAAAAGCCGTCGGGATTGGCCTCTTGATTCTGGTCAAGACGGTCGAGATTCATCACCTTCAAAAGCGTCTTGCTGCTCAGTGACGCCACCGGCAGATAATTGATAAACGTGCCTGTCGTATCACTCAGGTATTTGATTTCGAGTTTAAATCCGGTCTTCTCGATATTTGACGCTCCGAGCGAATAAACGTTTTTCATCATCAACGGCCAAACACTTGACCGCGCATTTATCGATGTAGCTCTCAACAGCTTAACAAACAAAGCGTTTTCGGTAGTCGGCACGTCGGTCGAGAACTCGCCCACCTGATATATGCGTCCGTTAAGCGAGTATTCATAAGCTATGCCAAGAGCCATGTCGGCAGTCAGCGGCGAGTTGAGCGAGATATATCCGAGTGTGGGATTAAAGTAATATTCCGACTCATCGAGCAGTCGCGCACTCTCTATTTTTTCATAATCAACTCCACCCACAACACCATCGGCCGACAACGGTGCGAGCACCTGAGTTACACTGTTGATGTTGCGTGCACCTGCAAAATCGGTCGTGATCGTTTTCAAAAGATTGTTTGACTGGTTATCGGGATTGGGATAAGCCGCGTCGGCCTGCCACGCACCTGAAGTTTTCTGCTCGGCCATGTCGGCAAACGCCACTATGTTTCGCGAGTTGTTGTAATTGCCTGTTCGATTGGTGACCCAAACCTCGATACGCTTTATCTGAATACCCGAGGCGACATAAGGCAACCGGGCCGCAAAGCTGTCATAATTGTCACGGAAATAATGGGCTATAAAAAAGTTTGCATTCTCATCATAATTGTCGGCCTCGACTGTAAATGACGTTGTCTGTACTCCCCCGCGTGTTCCAACCGCTTTTGACTCGGAATTTTGCTGCGACACTATTGCCATAGCCGACAATCGGCCAAACTGCATCTTGGTTTTAATACCAAACAGCGATGTGCTCCCCTTGATGAGCGACGAACCGGTTGACAGGCTCACGTTTCCGGCCTCAATTTATTTTATGATATCATCTTCCTCTCCTTCATAGGCCAGCTTTATATTCTTTGAATCAAAATCAAACGTCGCGTCAGTATTATAATTAAATCCAAATTTTAAACGCGTACCCACCGATGCATTGACATTGGCCTGTATTCGCTGGTCAAAGTCAAAATAAGTCTTGCGGCGCGATTTGAGAGCCAATGCCGGGTTATCGGTTTTTGTCGTCCTAACCCCAGTTTTAATTGCTACATTGCCACGGGTCGACAATCTGACTCCCCCTTTTCCAAAAACACGTTCGAGCGGTTTAGCGCTATAATCCACAGCCAGGAAATCGAGCGGCGACCGCGCCGTGTCGCGTATGCCCCCGACCCCCGATTTCCTTAGATTCTGCTGCATGGCCAGCCGTGTTTGCCATCGGTTATATTGGTCGGGAGTCAGCCTGAAAGGTATACCGGCCTGCATTTCGCCAATGTACATCGTTATCACGTAATGACCCGAAGCAACATCAAACGTTGTCACAGCCCTGATATTTGACGGCGTGTCAAGCATCCCAGCTGTGGGATAAGCCATCAGCTGCTCATAACTCCCCGGCACTATCGACGGCACTACCTGAGCCGACACACCGGCGTCAAACAGCAAGCAAAACGACATGACAGCCCATGTCCTTATCATAATACATTTTAGCCATGACAACATAGCGGCACGAGCCCCCGGTCGGGGACACACTCTCCATTGCATGATTTTATGCTCGGCCAGTCTCATGTGATAATAATTCGGGGCACTCCGTCCCCTCCGGTTTAATTTGCAAATTTACTCAATCACAACGAAAACCGAGCAATCAATCCCCTGAATTTTATCAGGGATAAAACAATTGAGCCTTTTACAATCTCACTCCCACTCCCAACATTAGATTTTGCGGGTCTTTGAAGTTACCAAGGCGGTAGCCGGTGTTGAGATAAAGTTTCTTTGTCAGGAAAGTTTTGAGAGTGAGCGACTGATAAAATCGATTGTCACCCTGAGGACAAAGCATATCATAGCC
>JAIDNJ010000132.1 GCA_029063895.1 Muribaculaceae bacterium
CTTCAGTCGGGTCTCGTGGGCTCGGAGAGGTGTATTAGAGACAGGAACAATATCGTTGCCGTCATAGTTCTCTACGATTCTTGGCGCAACATTGCGTCCCGACATGTCGGGCGATGTATCGAGGTGGGCGATAAAACCGACTGTGGGCACCTTGCGGTCAATGTTTGACGGGAGAGTGGCCATGAGATAGCCGTTTTCGTCAAGATAAACGTCGGTAAGTTTCATTTCGCGCAGGATACCTTCGAGGTATCGTGCAAATTCCATTTGCCCCGGTGTAGAAGGGGTCATTCCGGTGAGTTCGTCGCTCTGGGTGTCAAACTTCACGTATTTGAGGAAGCGGTCGACTACATTCATTAGTTTGATTGATATTTAGGTATGAAACGTATTTTTTGCAAAGGTAGTGAAAAACTTGCAAAGAGACTGATTTATGAGATAATTTTGTTGAGAAGGGTTTGCAATATGTTTTACGAAATCGTCAAAAAAAGAAATTTTGTATTATCGGCAATGATAATGGCCCGCTTTTTTTATCAGCAGGGGATGAATTGTCGTTATTTTTGACTAATTTTGCAGAATTATTACAATTCACAAACAAAATTATGAATCCACTCGAATTGAGCGAACAGGAAATTGTAAGACGCAACAGCCTCCAGGCCATGCGCGACCTTGGTATCGAACCCTATCCGGCCGAAGAATATATCGTGACCGGTCATACCGAGGAGATAAAATCAAATTTCAAGGATGACGCTCCCCGCCGCGAGGTTGCGGTAGCGGGTCGCATCATGAGCCGCCGCATCATGGGTAAAGCATCGTTTGTCGAGCTGCAGGATGGTGATGGCCGCATTCAAGTTTACATCAACCGCGATGAGATTTGTCCGGATGAAAATAAAGACTTATACAATGTAGTTTTCAAAAAGCTGCTTGACATCGGCGATATTATCGGTGTTGAGGGTTATGTATTCCGTACCCAGACCGGCGAAATCTCGGTTCATGCCCAGAAACTGACCGTGCTTGCCAAGTCGCTCCGTCCCCTTCCCATCGTGAAGGTAAAGGATGGCGTTACTTATGACGCTTTTGACGACCCCGAGCTCCGTTACCGCCGTCGCTATGTCGACCTGATTGTCAACGACGGAATCAAAGACATATTTATCAAGCGCAGCAAGGTTTACAGCGCTATGCGCAACTACTTTGCCGAGCACGGCTACATGGAGGTCGAGACTCCCATTCTCCAGTCGATTGCCGGTGGTGCGTCGGCCCGTCCGTTTATCACTCACCACAATTCGCTTGATATGGAGCTTTATCTCCGTATCGCAACCGAGCTTTACCTGAAACGTCTCATTGTGGGCGGACTTGAGGGTGTGTATGAAATTGGCAAGAACTTCCGTAACGAAGGCATGGACCGCACCCACAACCCCGAGTTTACCTGTATGGAAATCTATGTAGCTTACAAGGACTACAACTGGATGATGAAGTTTACCGAGAATATGCTTGAGCGCATTTGTCTCGAGGTCAACGGAACCACCAAAGTGATGGTGGGTGACAAGGAAATTGACTTCAAAGCGCCATTCCGCCGTGTCACCATGATTGATGCCATCAAGGAGTTTACCGGTGTCGACATCACAGGCATGAATGAGGAACAGCTTCGCGAGGTATGTAACAATCTCGGCATCGAGATTGACGAGACAATGGGTAAAGGTAAGCTCATCGACGAGATATTTGGAGAGAAGTGTGAAGGCAACTATATCCAGCCCACGTTCATCACCGATTATCCTATCGAGATGTCTCCGCTTACAAAACGCCACCGCACAAATCCCGAGTTGACCGAGCGTTTCGAACTTATGGTCAACGGCAAGGAGCTTTGCAATGCCTACTCGGAGCTTAATGACCCGATTGACCAGTATGAACGTTTTGTCGAGCAGATGAAACTGAGTGAAAAGGGCGATGACGAGGCGATGATTATCGACCACGACTTTATCCGTGCCCTCGAGTATGGTATGCCCCCCACGTCGGGTATGGGTATCGGTATGGACCGTCTGGTTATGCTCATGACCGGACAGACCACCATCCAGGAAGTGCTTTTCTTCCCCCAGATGCGTCCTGAAAAGGTTCAGAAACGTGACCGTGAAGAAGCCTATACAGCTATCGGTGTTCCTGCCGAGTGGATTGCTCCGCTTCAAAAAACCGGTCTCGTTACTGTTGCTCTTCTTGGTGCGGCATCGTCGGCCGGCAAGCTTCATCAGGAGCTTTGCGGACTCAACAAGAAATTTAAACTGGGCCTTACCAATCCCACAATCGAGGAGGTAGGTGCCTGGATCGAGAAAGCAGCCGCCGGTTGCTGATCGCAAAAAATACCTTGACAGCCTCGGGCGGATGTTCACGGCCGCCCGGCTGTCTTAAATCTTATTACCACAATTCAACAGCCAAAAGAGATGAGTTTTCCCGGAAATATAGCAGTAATGGGTGGCGGAAGCTGGGCTACGGCGCTTGCCAAACTGCTGATGAACAATTGCGAGCAAATCACATGGTATATGCGTCGAGACGACCGTATCGAGGAGTTCCAGCACCTCAGACACAATCCGGCCTATCTTACCGACGTAACCTTTGACATTGAGCGCATCAACTTTTCGAGTGATATAAACAAGGTTTGTTCGGAATGCGACACACTGTTGCTGGTGATGCCTTCACCCTATTTCAAGGATCACCTCGCCAAGCTCACAGTCGACATCAGCGACAAGTATATCGTCAATGCTGTCAAGGGTATTGTGCCTGACGACAACGTGCTGATATCCGATTATATGACTGAACGGTTTGGGGTGCCTCAGGAAAATATTCTTGTCATTTCAGGCCCATGTCATGCCGAGGAAGTGGCGCTTGACCGTCCATCCTATCTCACGGTGGGATGTTCCGATATTTTCAATGCCTCCGATTTCTCAAAATGTATAGTGTCAAAAAACACTCATGCCATCACGTCGACCGATGTCGAGGGTATCGAGTATGCCGGTGTGCTCAAAAATGTATATGCTATCGCGGCAGGTATCATCCACGGTATGAAACGCGGTGACAACTTTCTGGCCATGCTGGTGAGCAACGCTATCCGCGAGATGGAACGCTTTATCGATGCTGTCAATCCGCGTCCGCGTCAAATCTGTGACTCGGTTTATCTCGGAGACCTGCTTGTGACCGCCTATTCACGCTTCTCGCGAAACCATAATTTCGGTTCGATGATTGGCAAGGGATATTCTGTCAAAGCCGCCCGTATGGAAATGGAACAGACCGCCGAGGGATATTATGGCGCCAAGTGTATCTATGAAATCAATTCAAACTATGGCGTGGCAATGCCAATTCTCAACACGGTTTATGACATCCTTTACAAGCGTGTGTCGGTCGACGCCGCTGTAAAGCGTCTGGCCAGTACATTCAGCTGACGGCCGAATTTGATTCTGCATTTTTCACAACCTGTATAAAAAACAATACCCCGCGTCCGGGGTCGGTATAAAAAAACGATGAACTATCTGCGACATTTACTGACTGCCATCTTGATAGCCGCTGCTTTTTTGCAGGGCGACGCTTCGGCCAAATTCACACGGTCGGTCGAAGCCGTGACTCCCTATGTCTTCAGGGTTACATATACTCCCGACAACTGGGAGGGAAACGAGTATGCCCCCATCAACATGGTGCTTGACATCAAGGACAAATCGATGGAGTGCAAACATGTTACAATCGGTTCCACATCGACAATCATTACCCCGGCCGGACTATCGGCGACGATTACCGGCAACAGTGTGGTGATCACAGCCGGTGGCAACCGTACTATTGTCGACGAGGGGATGCCTGAGGATATCGATGGAAAGAGAATAATCAAAATTTTTACTCCCGATCAAACTTCACAGATTTTTGGCGGAGGTGAACGTGGTCTGAAGCTCAACCTGCGCGGTGATACGCTCGTTAACTATAATCGTCAGAATTACGGCTATACCGAGGGAGACCCGCGCATTTCACAGATGGGTATTACAATGCCGTTGTTTATCAGTGACAACGGATATGCGCTTCTGTTTGACGATTTTGCGGCTTCGAGTCTTGTTCTCGGCAATCCTATCGAGTATATCACCGAAAATCTCAAATCGCCCGTTTCTTATTATTTCATTTCGGGTGGAGACGAAAACAATTCGCTTGCCCGTACTATAGAACTTTTGTCAGAATTGACCGGCCGTCAGGAACTTCCTCCGTTTTGGGCATTGGGCTATATCACGTCAAAATATGGCTACCGCACCCAGGCCGAGACCGAGGGTGTCATCGACACTCTTCAGCAGGAGGGCTATCCGGTCGACGGAATCGTCCTTGACCTCTACTGGTATGGCAAGGAACAGGATATGGGCTCGTTGTCGTGGGAAGAAAATCAGTGGCCCGACCACGTAAAGATGCTTCGCAATCTCAAACGCAAAGGTGTAAACCTCATACCCATTTCCCAGCCCTATGTCCTCAAAAACGGACGCGGACTCGAGAATTACGACATGTTGTCGGAATATGGCCTTTTTGGCCGTGATTCGGTCGGTGATACCCATGAAGTCCAGATTTGGGTAGGTGAGGGTGGAATGTTTGACATGTCCAATCCCGACACCCGCACATGGCTACGCAACCGATATAAAAAACTCACCGACGAGGGTGTTGCCGGTTGGTGGGGCGACCTTGGCGAGCCTGAAGTTCATCCCGAGACAATGATTCATGCCAACGGCTTGACAGCGCGTGAATATCATAACCGGTATGGCAACGACTGGAGCGAGATTATCTACCAAATGTTCAAGGACGAGTATCCTGACACCCGGTCTATGTCGCTCATGCGCGGAGGTACCACCGGTTTGCAGCGTTTCAATGTGTTCCCGTGGTCTACCGACGTGTCGCGCTCGTGGGGTGGTCTTCAGCCCCAGGTGAGAATCATGCTCAACTCGGGCATGAGCGGTCTTGGCTACATGAGCCATGACGTGGGTGGTTTTGCCGTTGATCCTGAAAATCCGGTCGATCCAGAATTGTATGTACGCTGGCTTCAGCTTGGCGTTTTCTCACCCGTGCTTCGCACCCACGCCCAGCAAATGGCCGAGCCCTACAAGTATCCCGAATACAGCAGCATCATCAAACCGCTGATTAAGGAACGTTACCGCTGGCTTCCTTATAACTATGCGCTGGCCTATGAAAATACAACCACGGGTATGCCTCTCGTGCGTCCCATCGACTATACGCGCAAGTCACCGTTAAACTCTGTTGACGACGAGTATATGTGGGGTCCCGACGTGCTCATCGCTCCGGTGCTCAATCCCGGTGTCAAGACCCGCGAAGTAATTTTGCCCGAAGGCACATGGATTGATTACAACAACCCGCGCAACGTATATCACGGTCCGGATACAATCGCTTATCCGTCACCGCTTCATGTAATCCCTATGTTTGTAAAGGCCGGTTCGATTATCCCGACAGCCGATTATCCTATGCGCAATACCGGCGACTACTCGACGGCGCGCTACACTCTCAACTATTATCCCGACAGCGACTGTACCGGTCATGGCATCATCTATGAAGATGACCGCAAAACACCGTCGCTTGGCAATACATTTCACAGCATTATCAACTTTGACACCCGCACTGTCGACAATCAGTCGGTTATCAAGATTACATCTGACATAAACGGGGCCCCCGACAAAGCCGAGAAAAGGCTGACGTTTAAGTTTTACAATGTCGCGTCTCCCAAGACAATCGGCGTAGACAAGTCAAAACTCAAAAGGTTCAGCTATAACGCGGCCTCGCGTACACTTGTTTTTGAGGTTCGTTATACGCTTGGTAAAGATGTAGAGATAACTGTAAACTATTGATTGTTAAATTTGAATATTTGACACTATGGAGTCGATTACCCGATTATTCAAGATAGGCCTGGGCCCGTCGAGCAGCCATACCATGGGACCGCGCAAGGCTTCGGAAGAGTTTCTTGCAAGGAATGCCGACGCTGCCCGGTTTGAGGTGACGCTTTACGGTTCGCTTGCGGCTACCGGTGTCGGTCACCTCACCGACCGCGCCATCATCGACACTCTCGAGCCGGTTGCACCTACTACAATCGTGTGGCAGCCCGATGTATTTCTTGACTATCATCCCAATGGAATGACATTCAAGGCATTTGACAGCGATGGCAACGTGACCGATACCGACACTATTTTCTCGGTAGGAGGCGGTGACATTTGTCGTGAAGGGCAAAAGAGAAGTGTCGGCGAGACAATCTACCAACTATCGACCATCAAGGACATAATGAGATGGTGCGAGACAACGGGACGGACTTACTGGGAGTATGTCGACATGTGTGAGGACAGCTCGGTGTGGGACTATCTCAACGAAGTGTGGAAAACGATGAAGGAAGCTGTCGAGCGTGGAATCGAGGCCGAAGGCGTGTTGCCCGGTGGGCTTGGAGTGAGACGTAAAGCTGTCAGCTACTATGTTCACGCGGCGGGCTATGCCGACAATCTGAAAAGCCGCGGTCTTGTCTATGCCTACGCTCTGGCGGTGTCGGAAGAGAACGCTTCGGGTGGCAAAATAGTGACCGCTCCAACGTGCGGTTCTTGTGGGGTGGTTCCGGCTGTTCTGTATCACCTCAGTACAAGCAAATCGTTCAGCGACAAACGCATACTTCGTGCACTCGCTACGGCCGGTATTTTTGGTAACGTGGTCAAGACTAATGCGTCTATATCGGGTGCCGAGGTCGGCTGTCAGGGTGAAATAGGTGTAGCCTGCGCTATGGGTGCGGCTGCTGCGAGCCAACTTTTCGGAGGGTCGCCGGCCCAGATTGAATATTCGGCCGAAATGGCACTTGAGCATCACCTGGGGCTAACGTGTGACCCGGTGTGCGGCTTGGTTCAGATTCCATGTATCGAACGCAATGCCTATGCTGCTGCCCGTGCCCTTGACTCTAATCTTTATGCAGCGTTTTCTGACGGACATCACTCTGTGTCGTTTGACCGTATTGTCGAGGTGATGAAGCAGACCGGTCACGATATCCCGAGTCTCTACAAAGAAACATCACAGGGAGGATTGGCTGTCATCAAGTAAACCTTACACGCCGTTCGGGTGTTAGTAAAGTAAAAACAAAAATAATTATGGAATCAACCCGTCAAGCAAAAATATCAAGACTTCTTCAAAAAGAACTTAGTGAAATATTTCGTCAGCAAACCGCCAAAACCCACGGAGTGATTATCTCGGTGAGTCAGGTGAGGGTTTCGCCTGACCTAAGCATCGCTCGTGCCTATCTTTCGGTTTTCCCGTCGGACAAAGGCCAGGAGATGATTGACAACATCAACCGCAACGCCCGTACTATCAGATATGAGCTCGCCCAGAAGGTGAGATTTCAGCTCAGAAAAACTCCCGAGCTGTCATTCCATCTCGACGATTCGCTCGATTATATCGAAAAAATCGATGCGTTGCTCGATGCCGACAAGAAAAATTGAGGCAATTTATAAAGGCATAATTCAGCATGCATAATGCAGAGGATATGTCGTAGCCGACATACCTCAGTATGTTATCTGATGTAGTGACGTGCCTTTGGTGCGTAGTGAATGTCTCTCATCTGATTGCTTCCATTACGTGACAGGGGCACGTCACTGTAACCATGTATCGTCTATTTTAAACCACTCATTTCACAACCAAACGCTGTCGATGAGACTAAAATTTTTGATAGCTTTGCGCTATCTCTTCTCACCCAAACGACATAATGCTGTCAATGTCATTTCGATGATATCGGTGGCAGGAGTCGCTGTGGCTACAGCAGCGATGATTGTGGTTCTTTCAGTTTTTAATGGATTCAGTGACCTCGCCATGAAACAGCTGTCGCGTATCGACCCGCCGTTAGCTGTATTTCCCGACAGCGGTAAGGTAATATTGCGTGCCGACAGTGTGGCAGGAACTATCGCGAGAATGGTACCTGACGCAGGAATCACTCAGGTGTTGACCGAGCAGGCGCTGGCGTCAAGCGGCGACCGTCAGATGACAGTCAGGGCTATGGGTGTCGATCCTGAATTTCTGATAATGTCTGATATGGCTGCGATTACTATTGACGGAGCCACATATATTGACGGTGCGTCGCCCGGTTATGCCATGTCGAGTGTAGGTGTTGCGCTCGGACTTGATGTGAGACCCGGCGACGGTAGTAGTGTCATGCTTTATGTTCCGCGTCGTGTTGGAAAAATATCGACGGCGATGCCCGAGTCATCGTTCCGTAGCGACACAATGCTTGTTGCCGGCGTGTGGCAGGTCGAGCAGGAAGCCTATGACTCCGATGTCCTGATAGTTGATATCGATATGCTGCGACAACTGCTTGATTACGAAACCGAGGCATCGGCAATCTATATCTATCCCCCAAACGGAGAGATTGAGGCCGTAAAAAAGTCGATCAGTAGTGTGCTCCCCGCCGGCTTGACCGTGAAGAACCGGCTCGAACAGCAGGCCGAGTCATTCCGCATGATTTCTATCGAGAAATGGATAACGTTCCTGATGCTCGCCTTTATCCTTGTGATAGCGTCGTTCAACATCATATCGACTATGTCGATGCTTATAATCGAAAAACAGGACAATACGTTCACATTGATGGCGGTTGGTGGGTCAAAGTCACTCATAAGAGGAATCTACGCCATCGAAGGATGGCTCATCTCTATAGGCGGTGGCATTGCCGGTCTTTTGCTTGGTATAGGGCTGTGTATGCTTCAGGAACATTATGGTCTCATCGGTCTCAGCACGTCGTCTATGACCGGATCGCTTGCAATCGACAGCTATCCGGTAGCATTGCAGTGGGGCGATGTCGCTATGGTGGGTGCCGCGATTTTTATTGTGGGAGCTGTGACGGCTGTTGTGGCCTCGCTGAGAAACGATTCGTGATGCAAGTGTTTGGAAATGGTATGATGTTTTTGTAACTTTGTATTTATAAAACCGAACTATAGAAAAGACATATGGACGAACAGAATTATCCTGCAGGAATGGGACTGATAGCAATGACGATAAAAGATAGCCTTGATTCAAGTGACTATCATTATGATTTTGAGGATGAACGCTTTGAAATGGGCTTTACCCTTGATAATGACCGTGTGAAAGTCAGGATATTTTATAGCGAGGAAAAGGAGTGGTTCTCGATTGTGGTCTTCCCGAGTCACGCTATTCCTGTTGGGAAAGTCGAAAAGATTTTGCCGACATTGAACAATATCAATAAGAAATTGCTGTTCGGCACGTTTTTTGTCGACCCGGAAGATGGCGAACTCACGTTCCGTGTTTCAACAAGTGTCGATAACCGATCGATTAATGACACGATGGTCGCCGTAATGTTATCTACTTCTCTTAATACTGTCGACGAGAATATCAATGACATCATGAAAACATTGTACGGCGATTAAAATTTTGCTTAAATGTGATAAAAATCAAAGAGCCTGTCACCACGACAGACTCTTCGTAAACTTATAAACCAATCATTATCACATTTCTTGCAATGGAGTCGTTAAGTCCAATTACACTATTATAACATCGTGACGGTTTAAATGGTTCACAAAAAGTAAAAAATTTTTTTCAAAAAAATGGATGTGTTGTTGAGCGTATTATCTATAGTGTTGATTGTCATTGGATTGGTGGGATGCGTGCTTCCCGTTTTACCCGGTCCTATACTGGCATTTGGCGGCTATCTGCTGCTTTTACTGACACCGGCAGCTGACAATATCGGGGCTGTAAGCCTTTTTATGGCCGGTTTTGTCACGTTGCTGACTATAGTGGCCGATTTTGTCGTGCCGGTACTTGGCGTGAAAATGTTTGAGGGGTCTGACTATGGCAAGTGGGGTAGCTTCATAGGTGGAATTGCCGGAGTGTTTTTTATGCCGGTCGGACTGATTGCCGGTCCGTTTATAGGTGCGTTCGTTGGTGAGCTTATAGCAGGCCGGGAACTCGATGTGTCGTTAAAATCGGCTGTCGGTTCGGTCATAGGTTTCTTGTGTGGTGCCATTTTCAAGATAATCGCAGTCCTCTTTATCCTCATTTTGGCCATAAAAGCAATAGTTTGATAATATATCAACTTTTCATTATTTAAGCTGCAGTATAAAAGGAAGCTACAATGTTTAGTTCAAATAAGTATTGAGACTCATTCTGAATTGTTTGGGAAGGGACCTAAAAGGTAGAATGTGTTTATATTCCAAAGATATTCCGTAAAAGGGTCCAGCCGAGAATGACGGCAAGAGAAATGTAAATCGCGGTATTGGATGTAAATAGGGTATAAAGACGCGGCCAACGGTTGCGGCCGATGGTGACGGTCAGTAAAAAAATCATGAAAGGGAGTGCTGCGATAAGAAGAGCATTGTAGTGCCATGCATCGGCAAAATGACCGTGAAGCAGGGCATGGATTGCGCGTTGAGATCCACATCCCGGACAATCATAACCCGTAGCAAATTTGAAAAAACAGCGTGGAACCCATTTTGACTGAGTCGGGTCGACCAACGCAAGAAAAACAAGAACCGCGGCTCCGGCGATAATGACCGGGACCGCGGTAGTCTTTTTCATGAATTCCATAACATTGTCAGAGCAACCTGGAATGGTGACCAGATTACACCGAGAACAATTGACAGAATGATGAACCACTGGGCACGCTCGGAGTTGCGACGTGCACCGGCTATATCACCCTTGTCAAATGAAGAGTTCACCTTGCTGGCAAAAATGATGGCAATGACACCAAAAATGAGGTTGCAGAGCAGGGTGGAGATGATTGCCCAGACGAGATAGTTGGATGGACGTTCTTCCGATTGAGCAACGGGTGAAATGGAGCGGTGGGGCTCGGGAGTGACTTCGGCGGCAAGACGCGGCTCAGCGGTATAGGTCCCGGCAGCCGGCGCCGAGTTGTAGGTAGCTGACCATTGGGAGGCTTCACGCCGGTCAATGACAGCACGGAGTGCTTCAATCTGGCCCGCGGGAATCCAGTCGGGGAGACCTTCGTGCCATGCCGGTGTTTTGGCATTGAAGTCAACCTGATTTAAATCATCGGCTTCAATTGGCCCTATTTGCTTATTGTTGAGGATAAACCAGTATTTCATTTTTAAAAGAATTTTGTCTCTTCACCGAGAATGTCTGAGAGAAGGTTATTGGCGAGTCGGCTGGCACCGATGCGGAAATATTGGTTAGTGAGCCATTTTTCTCCGAGAATTTCTTTAACGAGAGTATAATAGGCTACGGCTTCGGCGGTAGAGGCTACTCCACCCGAGCATTTGAAGCCGACCATGCGTCCGGTTTTTTCGTGATATTCCTTGATGCACTGAATCATTACATAAGCGGCTTCGAGTGACGCGCCGGGATATTCTTTACCGGTTGAAGTCTTTAGGAAGTCGGCACCCGAATAGAGGGCGAGAATCGATGCACGTTTGATGTTCTCGGCTGTTTTTAGGGCTCCGGTCTCAAGAATCACTTTGAGACGTGCGCCGCGACAGGCGTGATGAATCTCGTCAATCTCGGTAGCTACTTCCTCATAATCGTTGTCAAAGAAGTTGCCGAGGTTGAGAACTATGTCGATTTCATCGGCACCACCCTCGACTGCAAGAGCGGTTTCGGCAATCTTGACTTCGGGGAATGTCTGGGATGATGGAAATCCACCCGATACACAGGCCACTTTTACGTCGGTTACGTCAAGGACGGTGCGTACAACCTGAGAGAAGTTAGGATAAACACAGATGGCGGCGACGTTTTTGAGGTCGGGATGCTCGTTGTCAAATGCATTGACACGTTCTGTAAAATCGGCTACCGATCGTGGTGAATCGGTCGATTTGAGAGTGGTCAGGTCGATGCAGTTGAAGAGAAATTTATATACATCGGCATTTTTATTCTCGGCAAGATGTTCTTCAATAATCTTGTCGACAGCGAGTTTGACAGCGGTGTCATCGCTGATTACTTTGGAGTTGAGGATAGGTTCGTTATATTTGTCGGCCATAATATATTGATTTTAATTGTTTAGCTTGGGGTTGTTGAGATGACGGGTTGCATCACGGTTGTTTTTCTTCTCAAGGTTGCGGGCAAAGGCTTGGGTGAGGTCGACTCCGGTTTGGTTGGCGATGGCAACGGTCACCCATATCAGGTCGGCAAGCTCGTCGGCCAGTTGAGGCTGTTCGCCTGCCTTAAACGACTGGTCGCCATATATGCGAGCCATCTGTCGGGCCACTTCTCCGGTTTCCTCGGCAAGAACGGCCATGTTGGTAAGAGGTGAGAAGTAGCGCACTCCCGTGGTTGTAATCCATCGGTCGACAATCTGCTGGATGTCGGCGAGAGTCGGTGAGTCGGTTGATGTAATCTTGATGCTCATTCTTTCAGTCGTGAGTCTATGATGATAGTTACAGGTCCGTCATTGACAAGTGACACTTTCATGTCGGCTCCAAAGATGCCACGCTGAGGCTCGTGCCCAGTGATTTGGGCAAGTTTAGCGCAATAGTGCTCATAGAGTGGCACTGCAAGGTCATGACCGGCCGCACGGATGTAGGATGGTCGGTTGCCCTTGCGTGTAGACGCGGTCAGTGTAAACTGGCTGACGGCAAGAATGCGTCCGTCAATGTCGATTACCGACTTGTTCATCACGCCGTTCTGGTCATCAAAGATGCGCAGAGCGGCAGTCTTGGCAGCGAGCCAGTCGGCATCGTCGGCAGTATCGCCATTCTCGACACCGACGAGCACCAGCAGTCCGCGGTCGATATTGCCGACGGTTTTGGCGTCGACCGATACGTCGGCTCGTGATACACGTTGAATAACTATTCTCATAGACAGAATGTTTAAAATATAATGAAGGTGACGGCGGGTGACTGACACCTTTTAACCACGCTACACAAAGTTAATGTTTTTTGTTCAAACAAAAGCAATGAGTGATAAAATATTTTCAAGACATATAAAATGAGTCAGGCAGCTATGGCCGGGAATGTATGAATCGGTCCTTTAAAAACAAAAGTTGTTGGATTTTTGTATTGATTTAAATAGGAGCTGATTTGAAATTAAATCAAAAGTTGTAATTTTGTAACTTAAATAAGAAATTATGCAGGTAAAACCTAAAAAAGCGCTCGGGCAGCATTTTCTGACCGACATGAATATAGCGGCGCGTATTGCTGCCACGCTTGACCAGTACAAGGGTCTCCCCGTCATCGAGGTGGGTCCCGGCACCGGTGTGTTGACCCGATTCCTTATTGACGCGGGTCATGATGTAAAGGTCGTTGAGATTGACACGGAGAGTATCGAGTATCTCAAGGAAAATTTTCCCGAGCTTGAGGGACGCATCATCGAACGTGATTTTCTCACGCTTGACCTTAACGAGGTTGTGCCCGGTGACGGTAAATTTTGTGTGATAGGAAACTATCCCTACAACATATCTTCCCAAATCTTTTTCCATGTTCTTGATTACAAAGACAGGGTCATCTGTTGTTCGGGAATGTTGCAGCGCGAGGTTGCCGAGCGACTTGCCGCCGGTCCCGGTACAAAAGCCCGTGGCATTTTGTCGGTACTGCTTCAGGCATGGTATGGTGTGGACTATCTTTTTACGGTCGACGAGAAGGTGTTCAATCCACCGCCAAAGGTAAAATCGGGCGTAATAAAAATGGTACGTAACGATGTGGACGACCTCGGGTGTGACCCGCGTTTGTTCAAAAGCGTTGTCAAGACATCGTTTGGTCAACGACGCAAAACTCTGAGAAACTCGCTGCGTGGCATGCTCCCGCCCGAGGTTAAACCTGAGATTGCCGAGAATCCTATATGGAGTCAGCGTCCCGAGCAACTCAGTGTCGAGCAGTTTATAGAACTGACCCGACTTATAGCCGAGTCGAGATAACCGACCGGCCGACAATACAGTATCCTCTCTCCCCAAACCAGTCAATCACTAAATCAAGCAAAGAAAGATGAAGGAACTGAAGCCTGAACAGATAGAAGATATTCGTCACATTATAGCTGCCGGTGACAAGAAGGCCGCCGAACATGAACTCGCCGATATGCACCCGGCCGAGATTGCGGAACTTTATCAGGAACTTGACGACGAACAGGGTGAGTCTCTGTTTAATTTGCTTGACGGTGATATGGCTGCCGACGTGCTCATGGAGCTTGACGAGGAAGATCGTAAGCGACTTCTGAGCGACATGAGTGCCGAGGATATTGCCCAGAACATTATCGATCACCTTGATACCGACGAGGCTGTTGACCTTATCCAGGAACTTGACGAGGAAGAACGTGATGAGATTTTGTCTCATATTGATGACGTCGAGCAAGCCGGCGATATCATCGACCTTCTGAAATATGACGAGGATACCGCGGGTGGTTTGATGGGCAAGGAAATGATCGTTGTCAATGAAAACTGGTCGATGCCCGAGTGTATCAAGGAAATGAGGATGCAGGCCGAGGATGTCGATGAAATTTATTATGTCTATGTTGTTGACAACGACGAGCGTCTCAAAGGTATCCTTCCTCTCAAAGAACTTATAACCCACCCGTCGGTTTCCAAAATCAAACACGTGATGGAAACCGACCCGAAATCGGTCAAGACCGATACACCTATCGACGAGGTGGCTCTCGACTTTGAAAAGTATGACCTCGTGGCGATGCCTGTAATCGACTCGATAGGTCGACTTGTGGGGCGCATTACTGTCGACGACGTTATGGACCAGGTGCGTGAGTCGAGCGAGCGTGACTATCAGCTGGCGTCGGGTATCTCCTCGGACATCGATGCCGACGACTCGATATTTGCCCAGGTCAAGGCGCGTATTCCCTGGTTGCTGATAGGTATCGCGTCGGGAATCCTCGCGTCAATCATTCTGTCGACATTTGAAGCTCAGCTCGCGGCTGTGACCACACTGGCGCTGTTTATTCCAATTATTGGTGGAACCGGTGGTAATGTGGGTGTGCAGGCCAGTGCGATAGTCGTTCAGTCGCTTGCCAACGGTACTCTCGAAATCAAGGAGTTTGCCGGTCAGCTTGGTAAGGAGGTACTTATCGGGCTGTTGAACGCGACCATCATTTCGGGTGTCATTTTTGCCTATAACGTAGTCATGCTTCCCGGTGAATTTGCCGTGACGCTGTCGGTGGCGGTATCGTTGTTCATAGTGGTGATGTTTGCGTCGATACTTGGCACGGTCGTGCCGCTGACGCTTGAAAAACTGCATATCAATCCGGCCTTGGCGACCGGACCGTTTATCCAGATTTCAAACGACATATGCGGCTTGATTATTTATGTTTGGATATCGACTACGTTCCTAAAGATTTTTGGAAGTTGACGACAGTGTGTTGACAATGCGGCTCAAGGCCTCGTCAAGACGCCTGTGCGGGCAGGCATAGTTTATGCGAATATAGCGGTCATCGCCATATGTTTTGCCTGAACTTATTCTTACACCTGCCTTTTCAAGAAGCAGCTCGGCGACCTCGTTCGACGTCATTCCGAGTGCGGTGATATCAACCCATGCAAGATAGGTTGACTCGGAGTCACACACTTTCAGCGCCGGTAAATGTTTGGTGAAAGTTTCCCTTAAACATAGATAGTTGTCATACAGGTATCTGTTAAGCTCGTCGAGCCACATTGCACCATCCGGGGTGTAGGCGGCCTGCAGGGCTTCGACACCAAACGGGTTTACATCACACACTTCATTATCGTTAATGGCACGGTCTATCCGACTCCGTGTGCTCATGTCGGGAGCTACAATGTTGGCTATTTGCAACCCGGCGATATTGAATGCTTTGCTTGGCGAACAGCACACGATAGCATCCTTGTCAATCGTGGCATATGGTGTATAGGGCCGAGATGTAGGATGAACAAGCTCGCAGTGAATTTCGTCACTGACAACCCTGACGCCGTGGCGACTGCAGATGTCGGCGACTCGTGTCAGTTCATTGGCTGTCCATACGCGCCCTGTCGGGTTGTGGGGATTACATAGCACCATGAGCGTATTATCGGGGTCGGATGCCAGCTCTTCAAGACTGTCAAAGTCAATCGAGAATGTAAAACCGTCAGGAGTCTCGTTGCGAAGGAGTGGATTTTCAACTATTTTACACCCATTGTTGCGTATCGACGAGAAAAAACAGTTGTAGGCCGGGGTCTGCAGGATAACACCTTGCCCCGGTTTTGTAAGGGCTTTGATGATAGCCGACAATGCCGGGACCACCCCCGATGTATAGATTACTTTTTGGCGGTCTATGGTCCAGCCATGACGCTCGGCAAACCATCGTTCGAGAGCGACATAATATTTATCGGGAACGGCGGTATACCCGAAAATGCCGCTTGATGCCCGTTTCAAGACCGCTTCAGTAACAACCGGGGCTGTACGGAAGTCCATGTCGGCAACCCATAGCTGAAGCACGTCGGCGTGGTCGCCCTCGCCGTCCCATTTCATCGACGATGTACCACGTCGCTCGGTAAGTTCGTCAAAGTTAAATTTCATTTTTCTGATGTTTTGATTTCGACCGGTGTAGTGGCCTTTGAGTGTTCATCAATTATGATTTCACCCACCGATGGTACAGAGATATGTCCTTTTTTAGGATTCTTGATGCTTGTGACCGGGGTGAGGATTGTAGCTTCGACCTCGGCATCTTCAAAAGCGAGGTCACAATCAGGCGCAAATTCACAATCGATAAGAGTCAGGTCGCGTGTATAACACAGCGGCTGGGTGCCCGAGATGCGACAGCGTACGAGAGTGAGGCGGCGAGAGTGCCATCCAAGATATTCACCGGTAATCTCCGAGTCATAGATGGTGACATTTTCGGTTCCCCAGAAAGCATCTTTTGAGTGGATGACGGCATTACGAATCTCCACATTACGGCAGTATTGAAACGAGTAGTTGCCGTTTTGATGCCAGTTCTCTATCTTTATGTTATTGGAATGCATGAACAGATAGTCGGCCTTGTCGACTTTCACGTCCTTGATGTCGACATTGTAACAATGCCATAAGGTTTCCTCGGCATCGGGGATATTGACATTCCGTAGCTTTATACCGTCCATCTCGCGGAACATTTTGGGTGCGTCAACCTGAGTATCGGTCATTACAAGATTGCGCGAATACCAGAGGGCTGCGCGGGCTCCTTCGGTAAAAAGGCAGTCGCTTACTTTGAAGCCGTCAACATGCCAGAACGGGTATTTGCCTTCAAAACGGCAATGGTCGGCCTCAACGTTTTCACAGCATTTCAGAGCCGATTCGCCGGTATGGACCGTGACATTTTCCAGTCTGATGTTTTTGGCGCCGAACAACGGACGCTCTCCTCCAAATTCTTTGTCTTTAATTATTTCCATTTGAAACATTGTTAAGTATGATAATTAATCAACAAAGTTAATAAAATTAGGTTGGATATAATCAACCTTAATTGTGGTTTTTGTGCCCTGTTTTATGGTTTAGGGAGTAGTTTTGATTATTTGGAGGGATGAATATAAAATTTGGCGTATCATAATAAGCTGATTATGATGAAGATGCGATGCCTTGTGTTCTGCTTAAAGATAAAAAAAAGACGCCATGTCAATTTTGACACAGCGTCGGGAGTGTTTAAACATATTGTTATTCAAGCCTGTAGGCCGCTTTGCGGAGATCTTTGACCGACTTGAACGGCTTGTCGGGTTTGAGATATTTTGCCATGAATTTATAGACGTCAAAGCGGATTTCGCTGGCGCGGCGGGTGTCAAGACGGTCATAGCTGTGAGCACCCGGCACGCGGTCATATATTTTGTATTCAAAGTTTTTGTTCTCGGCTTTGAGTGCCTGAATCATGTGCTCGACCTCAATGACATTGACATCATCGTCACTTGTATTTGACTGGATGAGCAGGGGATCTTTCAGCTTGGATGCATGCCATACGGGTGAACGTCGTTTATACTCGGCGATATTGTCGCGGGCGGTTTTGCCTATGTGTTTCTCGTCAGAGAAAATCTTGCGGTAGCTGTCCTTGGCATATCCCATTCTCATAACGATATCACACACGGGCACCCCGGCATATCCACACTTGTATTTACCCGGATATTGCATCAGGTTCATCAGCGTAATCATGCCACCGTGGCTCCAGCCCATGATCCCAACGCGGTTGCCGTCAACCATGTCAAAGTTATCGACCATATAGTCGCGGCTGGTGAGGACATCCTCGTTTTCGAGACCACCGTAGTCTATGTCTTCATAAAAAGACTTGCCATATCCGGTGCTTCCGCGGTATTCTGGAGATACAACAATATATTGCTGTGCCATGAGTTCGCGGATGATATGGACATAAAAAGTATTGAAGTTATTGTGGACACCGCTGTGTGGTAAAACGATAAGCGGATATTTTTTATTGGTATCGAGCGATTTGGGCACAAATATATAGGACCAGAATTTTACACCGTTTCCGGCGCTCATCGCTGTCGGGTTTGATTCTTTCCAGCGAGCAGGACCGCAGAGATTAACTTTGTCGATATAAGCGACATCGCCAACCCTTTCAAACCATAGGAGGTCATCTACTTTTTTAGAGATACTTTCAAAATCGTGGCGGTCGCCTTGTGCAAAGGCACATCCGGCAGCTGCAACAATCATGATACATAATGTGAGTAATGTTTTTTTGGTAACTATCATGACTATGTTTATTAAGGTGATAAAATGCAAAGGTTATATTTTATTGCCAGATACAAAAAAGAATATCTGATATAATGAAAAAGCGATGTGTCGAGTTGGACACATCGCCTAAGTAGTGGTGACTCCTACAGGATTCAAACCTGTAACCTTCTGATCCGTAGTCAGATGCTCTATTCAGTTGAGCTAAGGAGCCAA
>JAIDNJ010000133.1 GCA_029063895.1 Muribaculaceae bacterium
ATCAATCAGGAAGTCTTCAATAAAGTCATCGACTATCTCAAAGAAAACAAAATCAATATTCTCGGCGAGCCCATGCCTGTCGAAGTCAAAGAAATTTCTCTCGACCAGAAAGATTATACTTTTGAATATGAAGTAGGTCTCACTCCCGAGGTTAACATCGATCTTGAGGGTCTCAAACTCCCCTACTACACTATCAAAGTTACCGACGAGATGGTTGAAGACCAGGATAAAGCTCTCCGTCAGCGTTTCGGTGCTCAGGTTCCCGGCGAGGAAGTTGAAGACAATGCCCTCGTTAAAGGTGCCATCATGGAGCTCAACCCCGACGGCACTGTAAAAGAAACCGAAGACGCCATCCAGGTAATCGACGGTATCGTTGCCCCCTCCTACTTCACCGACAAAGAGCAGACCGCTCTCTTCCTCGGCAAGAAAGTAGGTGACAAGGTTGTTTTCAACCCTGCCAAAACATGTGACGGCAACGCCACCGAGCTCGCTTCTATGCTCCACATCGACAAAGAGCAGGCTGCCGGTATCACTGCCGACTTTGAACTCGCTATCTCTGAAATCATCGTTGTCCGTCTTGCCGAACACAACGAAGAATTCTTCAAAAATGTCTTTGGCGAGGAAGTTAAGGACGAAGAAACCTACATGACTCGTCTCCGCGAGATGGTTGCATCTCAGCTCGCCCCCAATAGCGAAGGCCTTTTCCGCTACATGACCGAAAAAGAACTCATCGCTAAATTCGGTGGTTTTGAAATGCCCGCCGATTTCCTCAAAAAATGGCTCATCGCCCGCAACGAAGAACTCAACGCTGAGAATATAGATGCCGAATATGACCGCCTTGTACCCGCTTTCAAATGGGAACTCATTAAAGGTGAAATCTGCTCTAAAAACGATATCAAAGTTGAAGAAGCCGAGCTCCTCTCGTTTGCCAAAGCAATGGCTATGCGCCAGTTCGCACAATATGGCATGACTAATCTCACCGAGGATATCTTTGAAGATTATGCAAAACGCATGCTCGCCGATGCCAAGACCCGCAACCAGATTGTTGACCAGGTTGTTGACACCAAAATGTACAACGTAATCAAGGCCAAAGCAACAGTCGAAAACAAAGAGGTTTCTCTTGACGAGTTCCGCAACATCGCCGAAGAAGCTCAGAAATAATCACACCTGACAGCTATTTAAATTCATGATTTATATAAAATGGTGCGCCAATTTTGACGCACCATTTTTTTAATACTAAAGAATGTATTTTGTCGGGACTTGCCTTCGGCTCATTTGGGGCACAATTCTCTGTTAATCAACCACCATATACCAAAATCCATACATCGATAAATAAGAAAGCGGCGCGTCAATTACGACACGCCGCCATTTCTTTAAAATCTTTATCGTTTATTGGTCAAGTGAGTTATCACGCGGATTATCATTGAGCGTCTCGGTACGTTCCTTTACAAGTTCAGGATCTACTTTACCGTTATCGGCCTGATTGATAGCTTCACCAATATAAAAATCTTTCTCTGTATTTACATCAGTAATCTTCTTTTCATCTGTTTTCATAACATCCTTGAATTTTAATCGTTAGTATTTCTATGTTTCTACTTAAGAAACAACCGGATTATATGAAAAGTTCAACCTTATTATTCACCCGCATCAACATCGTCGAGTGGCAGCTTGTTCATCTCCTCTATATAATCGAGAATCTCGTTGCGGCCGCGTTTATCCTCGCTTGAAGTCCTGAAAATCGGCGGTAAGGCTTCCCACTGTTCCAGCAGGAATGACAGATAGCTCTCAATTGCCTTTTTTCCGGCTGTCGATGTCATCTTATCAAGTTTTGTAAAGACAATACTGAACGGCACTTCGTTTTCGGCAAGCCACTCCATGAAATCAAGGTCTATTTTCTGAGGTTTGAGACGTGAATCTATGAGCAGGAACAGATTTGTCATTTGCCTGCGATTAAGGATATATGACTTTATGATGCGGCCTATCTCCGCTCTTCCTTCCTTATTTCGACGAGCGAAACCATATCCCGGCAAATCGACAATATACCACGAGTCATTAACCAGAAAATGATTTATGAGCAACGTTTTACCTGGAGTCGACGATGTCTTGGCAAGATCCTTACGGTTGGTGAGCATGTTGATAAGCGATGACTTGCCAACATTACTGCGACCGATAAATGCATATTCATGTTTATTGTCCGACGGACATTTTGCCACGTCGGAATTGCTTATCACAAATCGCGCTGTATTTACTATCATATCATTCTATTTTAATCAAGATAACGTTTGTCAAGGCCTTTATAGGCATCTATACGGCGGTCGCGCAAGAATGGCCACCAGCGGCGCACATTCTCGGTTCGGGTCCTGTCGATCTCGACGATAACAACATCTTCCCTGTCGGTAGGAGCCTGATATAGGAACTCACCCTGTGGACCGGCGACAAAACTGCTGCCCCAGAAAGTGATTCCATTTGTCGCGCCCGACGGGTCCACCTCATGTCCGGTGCGATTTACAGTGATTACAGGCAAACCGTTGGCAACAGCATGTCCGCGCTGAACAGTTATCCAAGCCTCGCGCTGACGTGCTTTTTCGTCATCAGTATCACTGCTCTCCCACCCTATCGCCGTCGGATAAATAAGCATCTCAGCACCTCGGAGAGCCATCAGGCGGGCTGCTTCGGGGTACCACTGATCCCAGCAAACAAGCACTCCGAGTCGGCCCACACTTGTGTCGATCGGTTCAAATCCGAGATCTCCGGGTGTAAAATAAAATTTCTCATAGTAGGCAGGGTCGTCGGGTATGTGCATCTTTCGGTATTTACCCGCTATAGACCCATCGGCCTCAAAAACAACTGCTGTATTGTGATAGAGTCCTGGCGCGCGACGTTCAAAAAGTGATGTTACAAGAACAACGCCGTTTTCACGGGCAAGTTGGCTGTAATACTCGGTTGTTTCCGACGGAATGGCTACTGCCAGTCCACACTCGTCTACATTTTCGGTCTGACAAAAATATAGTGAATCATGCAGCTCGCGGTTGACTACCAGTTTTGCCCCATCAGCAGCAAGTTTTCTTACTGCCTCGGCTATACGGCGACGGTTATCCTCGATGTTTCCGCTATTGGACTGCTGGATTATTCCTACTTTCAATTTATTGCTCATTCTATTTGTTTTTTAATTTAACAAAATTACAAAATAGTTTGTTTTCGACCTCATGTCGTCACAAAAAAGATTCGCATCCAAACTGAACATATGTAAAAAAAGATGGCGTGTCTTAGAATTGACACACCATCTTTTTTACATTTTACAGTGTATTACCGTAAAACTATCCTATGCTCATCAAGCGTTTTTAACCTTGTCAACAATAGCCTTGAAAGCGGCGGGATTGTTGAGAGCGAGGTCAGCGAGAACTTTACGGTTGATTTCGATACCTGCCTTGTGGATAAGACCCATAAGTTTAGAGTATGAAAGATCTTCCATGCGAGCTGCGGCATTGATACGCTGAATCCAGAGAGCGCGGAAATTACGTTTTTTGTCCTTACGATCGCGATAAGCGTAGGTAAGACCTTTTTCCCAAGTGTTTTTGGCTACGGTCCATACGTTACGACGGCAACCGAAGTAACCTCTTGTAAGTTTAAGGATTTTTTTACGGCGAGCTCTTGAAGCTACGTGGTTTACTGATCTTGGCATTTTGTTTCAGTTTTTGAACTACAGCGGCTTGTTTTTATGCACTTTTAAGGCTGTGAGTTCGGTTAATAAAATGTTATAAAATCACGAATTAAAAAAGATGTCTTTGGTCGATGAATCAATCTTTTTCAAGATTTACTTCATGGCAAGTAATGCCTTTACGTTGCCTTCGTCCACTTTAGCTACAAGGCCGAAGTGTGTAAGATTTCTTTTCTGTTTTTTTGTTTTCTTGGTCAGGATGTGACTTTTGAAAGCATGTTTTCTTTTGATTTTTCCTGATCCGGTAAGGGCGAACCTCTTTTTGGCACCGGAATTAGTCTTAACCTTGGGCA
>JAIDNJ010000134.1 GCA_029063895.1 Muribaculaceae bacterium
GACTGGATTCGTGCCACTCACGGTTCAAAATCGGTTACTATCGAGAATATCACCGATGCATATGACAAAGCGAGCCACGGCAACGGATTCAATGAAGAATTTGTCATTGACCCCGAGACCCGCGAGCTTCTCGACAAGTATCTTTTCATCACCGACAATCTTCACACCGACCTTCACGAGTGTCTCGGTCATGGTTCGGGACGTCTTCTCCCCGGCACCGATCCCGACGCGATGAAGGCACACGGGTCTACTCTTGAAGAAACACGTGCCGACCTTTTTGCGCTCTACTATCTTGCCGACCCCAAAATGATAGAGCTTGGTCTTCTCGACAATCCCGACGCCTACAAGGCCTCTTACTACAAATATCTGCTTAACGGTCTTATGACCCAACTCGTGCGTATAGAACCAGGCAAAGATGTCGAGGAAGCACACATGCGCAACCGCAAACTCATAGCCGAGTGGGCACTTGAACATGGTGCAGCCGATAACGTAGTCGAGCTCGTTAAAATCAACGGCAAGACATATATCCAAATCAACGATTACGCAAAACTTCGTGAACTCTTTGGACAATTGCTCGGTGAAATCCAACGCATCAAGAGCGAGGGTGACTATGAAGCCGGACGTAATCTTGTCGAAACCTATGCCGTCAAAGTCGACCCGGCAATCCACAAGGAAGTCCTTGACCGTTATGCCAACCTAACCATTTCGCCCTATCGTGGATTTGTCAATCCGGTTTACGTTCCGAGTTTCGACAATCAAGGCAATCTTGAAGACGTGACAGTTACCTATGGCGAGGGTTATCCGGAACAGATGCTCCGCTACTCACGTGATTATTCTCCACTCACCACCAAATGATAATATTATCCTGAAGATTTATGATACTATTTCCCAACTGTAAAATAAATCTCGGACTTCACATCCTCAACCGGCGCCACGACGGCTATCACGACATAGAAACCGTCATGGTGCCGGTCGGCATTACCGACATACTCGAAATTGTACCGGCCGACACCGGTGAGTCAAGCCTGACCATCACCGGCAATGGAGTTGATTGTCCACCCGAAAAAAATCTTGTGTTCAAAGCATTGCGCGCTGTGGAGCAAACCGTCGGCCGCGATTTGCCTGTCAATATATACTTGCGCAAGATTATACCCGACGGAGCCGGGCTTGGGGGCGGGTCGGCCGATGCCGCCTTTACAATCCGTGGTCTCAACTCTTTGTTTAATCTCGGATTTGATGACGAAACAATGGCCGCAATTGCATCTCGCGTCGGTTCAGACTGTCCATTTTTTATATATAACCGGCCCATGCTTTGCACCGGAACAGGTACAACACTGGAGCCAATTGAACTCGGATGTGATTTAAAGAGTTTGAAATGTCTCATTGTCAAACCGACCGAGGGAGTCTCTACAGCCGAGGCCTATGCCGGTGTCACACCGTTTATCCGCGACATAACGGTCAAATCAATCGTGAGTCAACCTGTGGAAAAATGGACCGGACGACTTGTCAATGATTTTGAAGATTCTGTTTTTCCCAAGCGACCCGAAATAAAGGAAGTAAAAACCCGGTTGTCTCAATCGGGAGCAATATACACATCCATGACCGGGTCGGGAGCGTCAGTATTTGCCATCTATGATAATGACAAAATGGCAGACAAAGCGGCTCTGGATTTTGGAAAATGCTTCTGTCAAAAAGTTAACTTCCTTTAATTGAACGTTATTGTCTTTTATTTGTTATCAACATAGAAGAATGTGAGTCAAAGCACGGTTTTTGGCAACATTTTTGCATGAAGATAATAATAAAAAACATCGCATATAGTTATGAAAGATTACAATAACAAAGAGCACGACTTTCAGGGCCAGCCCGAAGAGGCACCCGAAGTAATGGACGTTATGCCACAGGAAGAAGTTTCGGAAGCTGAAGAAACAGAAGGAGTTGACGAAATCGAATCACTTAAAAATCTTCTCAATCAGCGCGACGAAGAACTTGAAAAACAGAAAAAAGAATATCTCTTCCTCATGGCCGAGTTTGACAACTTCCGCAAGCGCAACGTGCGCGAACGTTCGGAATTGCTCAAAAACGCCGCTGAAGGCGTTCTCAAGGGGCTTCTTCCCATTGTTGACGACTTTGAACGCGGCCTTGCCGCCATCAAGGAATCAAGCGACGCTGACGCTGTAAAAGAAGGCATGTCGCTTATTTACAACAAACTTGTAAAATATCTCGAACAGAACGGAGTCAAGGAAATCCCGACAAAAGATGCCGACTTTGACACCGAATATCACGAAGCTATCGCTATGGTGCCGGTTGACGACCCTGCCAAAAAGGGCAAAGTAATTGACACCGTATCAAAAGGCTATACACTCAACGACAAAGTTATACGCCATGCCAAAGTAGCTGTAGGCCAGTAACAACGTGAACCATTAAAACCAATTTACGATGAGTAAACGCGATTATTACGAAGTGCTCGGCGTCGACAAGAACGCGACTGCCGACCAGATACGCAAGGCCTACCGAAAACTTGCCATCAAATATCACCCCGATAAAAACCCTGATGACAAGGAAGCTGAAGAAAAATTTAAAGAAGCGGCCGAGGCCTATGATGTGCTCAGTGATGACGAGAAGCGCAAGAAATATGACCAGTTTGGTCATAACATGGGTCCCCAGGGATTCCCCGGTGGAGGCGATGGCGGATTCTACAGCGCAGGCGGCATGTCAATGGAGGATATCTTTGAACATTTCGGTGATATCTTTGGTGGACGTTTCTCCGGACAATGGGGTGGCGCCACCGGTGGTGGACGTCGCCGTCGCGGCCCCTCGCCCCGTAAAGGCAGCGATTTGCGCGTAAGAGTCAAGATGACTCTTGCCGAGATAGCCACTGGAGTGACCAAAACGCTCAAAATCCCTACACTCGACAAGTGTACCTACTGTGGCGGAACCGGAGCCAAAGACGGCACCGCGTTTGCAACCTGTCCCACCTGTCATGGTTCGGGAGTGGTTCAGACTGTCCAGAACACTATGTTCGGTCAAATGGCCAGCGAGTCGGTTTGTCCTACATGTAACGGAACCGGGAAGGTTATCACAACCCAGTGTACCCACTGTCATGGTGAAGGTGTCCAGAAAAAAGACAATCAGGTTTCATTCCACATACCCGCCGGTGTGGTCGACGGAATGACACTTACGGTTTCTCAAAAAGGTAATTTTCCCCGCAACGGCGGTGCCGACGGTATTCCCGGCGACTTGCTTGTTGTAATCGAAGAAGTCAAAGATAACGAACTTATCCGCGACGGCAATGACGTGATTTATAACCTAATGCTCGACCTGCCTACAGCTGTTCTCGGTGGCTCGGCCGAAGTCCCCACTATCAACGGACGCGCCCGACTTAAAATCGCCCCCGGAACTCAGCCCGGCAAGGTTCTCCGTCTCCGTGGCAAAGGTATTCCCGATTATCAGTCTCGCATGCCCGGCGACGAACTTGTCAACGTCATGGTCTACATTCCCGAGCAACTTAACGACGAAGAGAAAAAGCTCTTTGAATCGCTTAAAGGTCAGCCCGGTATCACACCCGACCAGTCAACCGTCAAAAGAATTTTCAGCAAACTGAAACACATCTTCGAGTGATATAGACACAC
>JAIDNJ010000135.1 GCA_029063895.1 Muribaculaceae bacterium
TTGATATAGGGACGTGTCTTTGGTACGTAGTGGTTGATTAACAGAGATTTGCGTTCCTTACGTGCCGAAGGCACGTACCTACAAAATTATTAAATATTTATTCTGAAACAGCCTCTTTCATCCTACCTACGAGCAGTTTTATCAGTTTACAACGTTGACAGGGTTGCCGGCGAGGAAATGGCTGAGGTTGCCTATAGTGACCTCGAGCAGGCGTCGTCGTGCGGCGGTTGACTGCCATGCGATGTGCGGTGTTATATCGCAATATTTGTTTGAGAGCAGGGGATTGTCAGAGCGCGGCGGTTCTTTGGCGAGCACGTCGAGTCCGGCATAAGCGATGCGTCGGTCATTAAGAGCCTCGTTGAGTGCATCCTCGTCGATGAGCGGGCCGCGCGACGCGTTTAGCAGGATTGCCGAGGGTTTCATAAGCGCAAGAGTATCACGGTTGATAAAATTGCGGTTATCGGGTGTGAGAGGGGCGTTGAGCGACAACACATCGGAACGCCGGAGCAGTTCATCGCGGTCAACCTTCTCGATATAGTCGGGTAGTTGCTCCCGGCTTTTTGAAGTGTAGGCGATTACTTCCATACCAAACGCACGGGCAATCTCGGCGACTTTCATTCCTATGTGCCCCAGCGCATAGATGCCCATTGTGAGTCCGGCAAGCTGCTCGATTGTAATGAGCCGGTAGCTGAAATCATTGCAGCGGGTCCACTCGCCGCGACGCACGCTGTCGGCGTGCAGGGCTATGCGATTGGTAATGTTGAGCAGATGTGCGAAAATGTTCTGTGCGACCGAATCGGTGCTGTAGGCCGGCACATTTGTGACAGTAATTCCGCGCTGACGGGCAGCCTCGATGTCAACATTATTAAAACCGGTTGCAAGAAGTCCGATGTATCGAAGGTTTGGCATGCCGTCCATCAGGTCGGCGGTAATGGTAACCTTGTTGATGATTATAGCGGTTGCATCGGCCGCACGCTCTATCACTTTATCGGCAGTGGTGCGTTCATAGACGGTGAAAGATCCAAGTTTTTCAAGCGGTTCCCACGATAAATCACCGGCGTTGGCCACATATCCGTCAAGTACTACGATTCGTTCCATTTATACTGTTTTATATTGTTATTTAATCATTTACAAATATAACAATTTAATTGTCCAAAACAAAAAGGATATAAGGTTAATAATTTTTAACGCCAAAATATTTGGCCGGTTCGCCAAAAGTCCGTACCTTTGCACACGTAAAACATCGCGGGATGGAGCAGTGGTAGCTCGTTGGGCTCATAACCCAAAGGTCGGAGGTTCGAGTCCTCCTCCCGCCACCAAGCAAGCGAACCGAAAATTTCGGTTCGCTTTTGTTTTATTCCGACAAAATAACTATATTTGCAACGATGAAGCTCATAGAAATGAATATGGATAAGATTATAGCCTTGTGCAAAAAGTACAAGGTTGCCAAGCTATGGGTTTTCGGTTCGATATTGACCTCTCGTTTCAATGATGATAGTGATGTTGATTTCTCTGTGATATTTCATTATGACCAGATACATGATTTATTTGAGGTCTTCTTTGACTTTATAGAGGAGCTTCAACTTTTATTGGGACGTCGAATCGACTTGGTTGATGAAACAGCGATAAAAAATAAATATTTCAGAAATAATCTTGACAGTACAAAGAGATTGATATATGGATGAGCGGGGTTACATTAGTTATTTGTCATAAGTTTTGCAACGATGGAGCTCATAGAAATTAGTATATTTATAATATCTGAGCGATGAACAATAATTCTACCATTTCAGTATCTCAGCTTGCCACGGGCTATACCCTGCGCAACGGCGAGCAAAAGATTGTGACAAAACCGTTTGATGCGGTACTTAACAGCGGTATGCTCACGTGCCTGCTCGGACGAAACGGGTCGGGAAAATCAACCTTGCTCCGCACTCTGTCGGCATTTCAACCTCCAATTGGAGGCGACATTTTTATCGGTGACAAAAAGCTGACAACAATGACCGATGCCGAAAAAGCCCGTACCTTTGGCGTCGTTCTCACCGAAAAAATAAATGCCGAAAATCTTACCGTCACCGAGCTTGTAGGTATGGGCCGAAGCCCGTTTACCAACTTTTGGGGCACTCTCAACCCCCACGACATCTCGATTGTGGAGAAATCACTTAATATAGTAGGTGCAACACCGCTTGCAACCCGCAGGGTCACCACCCTCAGCGACGGCGAGCGACAAAAGGTGATGATAGCCAAAGCTCTCGCTCAGGAAACACCGATTATACTTCTCGACGAACCCACGGCCTTTCTCGACTATCCTGGTAAAGTTGAAATAATGCTTATTCTGCGCCGTCTTGCCCGCGAACAGGGTAAAATCATATTCCTGTCGACCCACGACCTCGAAGTCGCTCTCCAGATTGCCGACTCGATTTGGCTGCTCGACCGCTCGGGTGGCGTCACTACCGGAACTCCGCGACAGCTTGCCGATGCCGGCGTCATCAATTCATTTTTTGATACCGACGAAATCGGGTTTGAGCCTGCGACACTACGTTTCATAATCAAGTAGATTTTATGCGGTCATCCATCTTCATGACCAATCAAAAAAAGTTAAACATGACATCCGGGCAAACATTAAAGTTGGTCCGGGTGTTTTACTATCGGAACAAGGCCCCGGAGGCCCGTATGTGATCAAAAACAAGTATATTTTAAAGTGTAACAGAAAGGTATATATTATGAACGACTTCAACGAAATCATCAAAAGCAACAAACCTACATTGGTTGATTTCTATGCCACCTGGTGTGGACCATGTAAAATGCAGGCTCCTATTCTGGAACAAGTAAAGGGTAAAATCGGCGATGAAGGCACAATCGTTAAGGTTGATATTGATAAAAACCGGGAACTCGCCGAGCGCTACCGCATCATGTCGGTGCCTACAATGATTCTTTTCAAAAACGGCGAGCCCGTATGGCGTGTATCAGGTGTTCAGCAGGAATCGGTTCTCGTTGACAAAATCCGCGAACATATCGAAACCAAAAGTGACGAACGCTTTCAGCATGCAAGCTGACAAAGCCCCTCATAAACGAAATTTAAGTGTATACAAAGAAAATCTGTGATTAGACGTGGAAGCGAGAAGGCATCCCGGCAGCCTGCAAAGGCGCCCCGATGCTTTCTCTTTTTTTTGCCCGGTTTCAACAGGCAAGGAAGTTTTTTTGAAAAGTATATACAAAAAAGAATGACTAAAAGCTATTTACCGAAGTAAACTTCAATTAGTCATTCTCCTCTCTCCTGCGGTGCGGACGGGACTCGAACCCGCGACCCCCTGCGTGACAGGCAGGTATTCTAACCAGCTGAACTACCGCACCAGGATTTTTTCTATTTCAATTTGCGCTTGACTTGTTTGTCGTTTGCGAGTGCAAAGGTATAACAGATTTTTGAACCGTGCAAATATTTTCCAAACTTTTTTCAAAAAAAATTGATTTTTTTTGTTTTCGGGCCTCTACACATATTTAATAAAGAAATCTGCATCAATTATTTTGCTTGAAAAAAACAACAATCAAAAATTTTACTTACTTTTGCATCAGAAAAAATTTAACACCCAAACATTAAAAACGCAATGAAAAAATCAGTTTTTTGGGCCGTAGGCTTTCTTGCTTTGGCCGCATGTACCCAGAATCAAAAACCGAGTTATTTTATTGAGGCCACTTTTGGCGAAGAATCGCTAAACAACCGCATGGCCTATATCATCGACTACGATACCGACGAAGTCATTGATAGCGCACGCATCACCGATGGTGTCGCCAAATTTAGCGGCTACATTGATAATGCCATTTTTGCAGGAATAAAAGCGGGTGACGACAACTACGGTACATTCTTCCTCGAGCCCGACTCGCTTGAAATGAACGAAGGCTTTATCATCAGCGGGGGCGAACTCAACAAAAAAATGAACGACTACCTCGCCCAACGACGCGAAGTAATCAACGCTTATCGCAATCTGCCCGACTCGCTCCGCGATGCCGCCTATAATGAGACATCGGAAAAAGTCGAGGCTCTGGACAAACAATTGTTTGACGACAACATGAACAATGCCATTGGTTATGCACTCTTCATCCAGGGTTCAGCAACCGAAATGACAGTTGAGCAACTCGACTCGATAACATCAGTATCGCCTTATCTGGCCAAATCAAAACGTGTGGCTGCGATGAAAGATCGACTTATGAAGGCCGCTCAAACAGGTGTCGGCGCCAAGTTTGTCGACTTTGAGGTTACCTACAACGACTCAACATTCCGTCTCAGCGACCATGTTGGCAAAGGCCACCCTGTCGTTGTCGATTTCTGGGCAAGCTGGTGTGGCCCATGCATCATGCAAGGGGAAATACTAAAGGACATCTATAAAAAATATGCCGACAAAGGTCTTGAAATCATCGGAGTGGCCGTGTGGGACGAGCCCGAAAAAACAATCGAGGCAGCCGCCCAGCACCAATATCCGTGGGAAATTGTCGCCAACGCCCAACAGATTCCTTCAGATCTCTATGGATTTGACGCTATTCCATGCATCATCGTCTTTGACGGCGATGGTACAATCGTGAGCCGTGACAAACAAAGCGAACAACTCCGCGCCGACATCGCTAAAGTGATGGGCGACAACAACTGATAAAAGATCATACGATATAGGGC
>JAIDNJ010000136.1:0-12063 GCA_029063895.1 Muribaculaceae bacterium
ATATATAACAATATAGATACATAGAAAAAGTTGTGTCATATATGTTACAAAAAATTCATAATATTGTCATTGGTTTAGTACAACAAAATTAAAACGCTTATTCACAATGTGTTAAATGCTGTTACAAAAATTTTGCCGTTTTGTAGCAAAACATGAAAAAAAATTTGCAGAGGCAAAAATTTTTTGAGACGAGGTTGAAAAATGTGTCGCTGTTGCAACACTTTCGTCTCGTTTTGTAACACCCGGTCAAATGAAAGAAAGATGTTTGTGGCTCATCGGCCGCACAAAGGTGTTACGAAATATTTTCAAAATGTCGGATGAGCCGTTACAATCGTTATTAACGCAAAATTTTAGAAACAGATATGATACAATTTGGTTACTGATAATTGTTTTTAATGTAAATAATATTTACTTTGCAATGTAAAAATAATTTGCTTTTTTCTTATAATCTTTAAAATCTCATGTCTGACACGAAAATATCATCTGAAAGTAAACAAAACGACAAGAGGATTCTTGTTGTTGATCAGGATCCGTTCCTGACCGAGCTGGTTCATTACCACTTCAATCGGGCGGGGTATGAAGTTGACACTTGTTCATCGGTTGATGAATGGTATGGTCTCGATGCGTCTGATTATGTTCTCATAATAGTAGATATCGCTATCGACCAGAATTCGGGTACACAGATTATAGAAAATATAAGCCAGAACCCGTCGACACGTAATATACCGACGTTGATCTGTACGTCGGCCAATGACACGACGGGTATCATCACAGCTCTTAATGCAGGGGCTACAGATTATATCACACGTCCTTTTGCTATAAACGATTTTGTTGCACGTATACATGCGTTGTTGCCAATGAGGTGACAACAGATTGTAACATCATGGCATGAGATTGGCCGCCGGGGGAGTTAAAAAAGCAAATTACATCAAGGGTTACCTTTTTTAAGGATTATATACAACTTTTAATCCTGAGAGGCGCTAAAAAGTGTGTGCCTGTTTTCAAATGTGGAGATTTATCACTAATTTTGTACTATAATAATCAACTCATTTATATATAAGAAAAAAAATGGAAAACTTAGCACGCATTCTGGCCGAAAAGCTGCTCAATATCAGCGCTATCAAACTTCAGCCCCTCAATCCGTTCACATGGGCTTCGGGTTGGAATTCTCCAATCTACACCGATAACCGCAAGACACTTTCCTATCCCGAGGTGCGTTCGTTTATCAAAATCGAGCTCTGCCGCCTGATTATGGAAAACTTTGGTGATGTCGATGCCATTGCCGGCGTTGCCACCGGTGCAATCGCTCAGGGAGCTCTGGTAGCCGATCAGCTCGGTCTTCCCTATGTATATGTACGCTCTACTCCCAAGGATCACGGCCTTGAAAATCTTATCGAGGGTAATCTTAAGCCGGGTCAGAAAGTCGTTGTCGTCGAGGATCTCGTGTCGACCGGCGGCAGCAGTCTGAAGGCTGTTGAGGCTATCCGCGCGGCCGGATGTGAGGTCGTAGGTATGGTAGCCATCTTTACCTACGGATTTCCCGTTGCTGTCGAGAGTTTCAAAAATGCAGGAGTCACTCTTCTCACTCTCAGCAACTATAACGCCATGCTCGATGCCGCTCTCAAAATCAACTATATCGGCAGCGACGATGTGGAAACCCTCAAAGAATGGCGTAAGGACCCGGCTCACTGGGCTCCCCGTAAAGTTCAGTAATAATTACTCATAATTATATATAGTCAATGACAAAATACACAGGAAAACCTGTTGTGATTGAGAAACCGGCCGAAGAACTCTTCGACCGGTTCAGCAATCTGTCGTTTCTTCAGGACAAACTGTCGGCGATGCCCGACGAAGTGAAACAGCAGGTGGGTCAGATAAAATTTGATAATGACAGGCTCATTCTTTCAACCGCTCAGGTGGGTGACATATGTTTTCTCGTGAAGGAACGTCGTCGTCCCGATCTCGTCATCTTTACAGCCGAAAACGCCCCCGTGCCCATCGATATGGCGGTGTCGTTCAATAAAACCGGAGAGACTTCAACCGAGGTCTCGACATCGATCGACGTGGATATACCGGCGATTATGAAACCTCTTGTCGGTCCTCATCTCCAGAAGGCCGCCGACAAGTTTGGCGAGGTGATGACTCATCTTAACAGCATTTAATCAGCAATCCCTATTTAATTACAGGTAATTATGGCTAAAAAACTCTGGGAAAAAGATACCACGGTCGACGGCGACGTTGAACGTTATACCGTTGGCCGCGATCGTGAACTTGACATTTATCTCGCGCCGTTTGACGTTTTGGGATCGATGGCCCATATCACCATGCTCAACTCTATAGGACTGCTCGCCGATGACGAGCTGCCTGTTCTGCTGGCCGAGCTGCGACAAATCTATGACCTGACCCAGTCGGGCGAGTTTGAGATAGAGGAGGGTGTCGAGGATGTACATTCCCAGGTGGAGCTCATGCTTACCCGCAAGCTTGGTGACCTCGGTAAAAAAATTCACTCAGGCCGCTCGCGCAACGATCAGGTGCTTGTCGACCTCAAGCTGTTTATACGTCACCGCATCGAGCGTCTTACCGCAGCCGTAAAACGCCTGTTTGATATACTCATCAGTCAAAGCGACCGCTACAAGGATGTGATCATCCCCGGCTATACCCACTTTCAGGTAGCGATGCCGTCGTCGATAGGGCTGTGGCTTGGCGCATATGCCGAGTCTCTGGTCGATGACCTGACCGTCCTGCTGGCCGCTTACCGCATCTCCAACCGCAATCCGCTCGGGTCGGCTGCCGGATATGGATCGTCGTTCCCTCTTGACCGTCAGATGACCACAGACCTGCTCGGGTTTGACTCGATGAACTATAACGTTGTCTATGCCCAGATGGGGCGTGGCAAAACCGAACGCATCGTCGCTCAGGCTATCTCGTCGATAGCGGCCACGGTGAGCAAGCTCGCCTTTGACTCGTGCCTGTTCAATTCCCAGAACTTCGGCTTTATCAAGCTGCCCGATGAGTTTACGACCGGCTCGTCAATCATGCCCCACAAGAAAAATCCCGATGTCTTTGAGCTGACCCGCGCACGCTGCAACCGTCTTCAGGCTCTCCCGGTCGAGATAATCATGGAGACCAACAACCTGCCGTCGGGTTATTTCCGCGACCTTCAGCTTGTGAAAGAAAACTTTGTGCCCGCGTTTGACGAGATAGAGACCATTCTCGACATGACGGGGCGCATGATTGCCGGTATCAAGGTCAACAAGGATGCTGCCGATGACCCGCGATATGAGTTTATGTATTCGGTCGAGGAAGTAAACCGGTTGGTGATGAGCGGTGTGCCGTTCCGCGACGCCTATGTCAAGGTTGGACGAGCTATCGAACATGGCGAGTTCAAGGCCGACCGCAACATCAATCACACTCATCCCGGGTCGATAGGAAACTTGTGTAACGACCGCATCGCGGCACTGATGGACGAGACTCTCGCCGCCTTTGATTTTGACAAGTGGCATAGCGCGACCGAGTCGTTACTCGACGTGAGAAAATGAAAAAAATATTGACGGCTGTCATCACCTTAGTGATGGCCGTGACCTCGTGTCATACAGTTGACAATGACCGCATTCCACCGGCACCGGTCTATCTCACATTTCAGTCGGTGGCCGAGTGGAATTTGTACGGGACTCCGTCGGCAACATCATGGTGTCTTTTTGTAAAGAATGAACACATCCCCTCCGATTTCAGCTATACGGCTGTCAGCCAGACGGGTTATGGAGGTGTGTTGCTATGCGGTGACATATTTGGCGCTCCCGTGGCCTATGATGCGGCATGCCCCGTCGAGGCGCGTGCCGATGTGCGTGTAACTGTCGACAGCGAGGCGCTTGTCGCGAAGTGTCCCGTGTGTGGCAGCACCTATGATGTTTTTTCAAATTATGGCAGTCCGCTTTCGGGTCGTGCCGCTTCGCTCGGTTACGGCCTTCAGCGCTATTATGTCGGTGCAGGGGCTGCAGGCGAATATATGATGGTGACAAGACGGTAAATAGCGGTATATAGGACGCGAAATATCGCGTCTCTACCCCTAATTAGCTGAAACACAATATTTTGGTAGGGGTGTGCCTTTGGTCTGTAAAGAGGGCAAGTCGTTGTTAATCAATTACTACGGGCCAACGGCGCATCACTATCGAATAATAAAAAAGGCGGTGTGTCGTAAAAGATACACCGCCTTGCAACATGTCATAGGGAGAAATGTTATTTTATTTTTTGATGGGGACAACATAGACGGGACAGCCTTCCGAGCCCGGGGCAATTGTGTATTTGGGATAGTAGAATACATATCCTTGACCGGTGAGGGCGACGTGGGCAATCGGGAATGTTTTTACGGTCCAGTTGTCGGCGCCTTGGTTGCCAATCCACTGGTTGACCGATGCGAGGTATTGGTCGACGGTCATGTTCTGGCTACGGCTGATGATGTCGAGGAGCTGAGCGCGGATGGCGTCCTGACGGTCAGAGGGAATGAGGTTATAGAATCCCATGGGGGCACCGGTTTTACGGTCGTATGACTGGAGGTATATATCATCCTCACCGTGGGCACCGCCGAGGTAGGTTTGAGACGACATCATGTAGGTGACATAAGTGTCGTCGGCCCAGACGGGTTTGAGTTCGATGGCGAGGTTGACCGCTATAACGCTGTCGGCTTCGGCCTGAGGAATGACTTTGGACGAGAAATAAGTGACGGTCGAGTCGGCGATATTAACCATGCGGGCGGCGTCGATATTAAGTGCCGAGTCAACCGGCATCTCCTTGACCGAGTCGTCAATCTGAGAGAAAGCGTCGACTGCTTCACCGATGTATTTTGAAAGGGCACCGTTGATGGCGTCGTTGGTACGGCTGGCATATATGTTAAGCGATATGAAATTATTGGTGTCATCAACCGATGCGTAACGGCTCACACGGGTGGTCTCGATTTTGTTGCCGTCGAAGTCAAAAACGGTGTCGGCCACCACATCCTGCATCACGGGTTTGAAAAATGTGGGTCCGTCATAGGTTACAATTTTGTCGGGAGATTTTTGTGTGTTGCCACACGATGTCGACATCAGGGCAAGAGCGACAGCCGAGGCTGAGAGGGCAAAAGGTAAAAATCGTTTCATTGTTATGTCGTTTTTTGGGGTTAACGGTATAAAAACGGATGTGGGGCGATGGCCCCACATCGTATTATTATAACAAACAATGATAGTGTAAGGTTTTTAAAATTTATCGGGGATCGGGGGTGATGTTTTCTTCGCGCAGGAACGGTGCGGTAGGCGAGTCGAGGGCGGCAAGTTGTTCGGGGGTGCCGCGGGCAATGATATATCCGCCGTTTTTACCGCCGCCGGGTCCCATGTCGATAACATAGTCGGCACATTTGACCACGTCGAGGTTATGTTCGATGACAAGGACGGTGTTGCCCTTGTCGACGAGTTGGTTGAGCACACCGAGAAGAGTGCGGATGTCTTCAAAGTGAAGTCCAGTTGTGGGCTCGTCGAGGATGAAGAGAGTCTTGCCGGTGTCACGTTTGGCCAGCTCGGTGGCGAGTTTGACACGTTGGTTTTCGCCGCCCGAGAGGGTTGATGAGGGTTGTCCCAGTTTGATATATCCGAGACCGATATCCTGCAACACTTTGATTTTATGGAGAATCGCTGGCTGGGCTGCAAAGAACTCGACAGCCTGATTGATTGTCATGTCGAGCACGTCGGCAATCGACTTGCCTTTGAAGCGCACCTCGAGAGTCTCGCGGTTGTAGCGTCGGCCGCCACATGCCTCGCAGGGGACGAGTACGTCGGGAAGGAAGTTCATCTCGATTGTTTTGTAGCCGTTGCCTTTGCATGCTTCACATCGTCCGCCCGAAACGTTAAAGGAGAAACGTCCCGGTTTGTAGCCTCTAATCTTGGCCTCGGGCAGGCTGACAAAGAGATTGCGGATGTCGCTGAACACGCCGGTATAGGTCGCCGGATTGGAGCGCGGGGTGCGCCCGAGCGGCGATTGGTCAACGGTGACAACTTTGTCAATATTCTCGATACCTTTTATCTCGCGATAGGGGAGCGGAGCAGTGATGGAGTTGTAGAAGTGCTGGCTCAGAATAGGTTGCAGGGTGGCGTTTACAAGTGTCGACTTGCCGCTGCCCGAGACGCCGCAAATGCAGGTGAGAGTGCCGAGGGGCAGGTGGAGATCAACATCGTGCAGATTGTTGCCTGTACAGCCGAGAAGGTCAATCGACAGTCCGTTGCCTTTGCGTCGCTCGGCGGGAATGTCGATGTTGCGGCTGCCGTTGAGATAGGAGGCGGTGAGCGTGTCGGTCTTGATCATGTCGGCCGGAGTCCCCTCAAAGACGACCTCGCCACCTTTGCGGCCGGCGCGCGGACCGATGTCGATGACATAGTCGGCTTCAATCATCATGTCCTTGTCGTGCTCGACGACGATAACCGAGTTGCCGGCGTCGCGCAGGCGTTTGAGCGAGTCGATAAGGCGTCGGTTGTCGCGCTGGTGCAGACCGATGCTCGGCTCATCGAGGATGTAAAGGACATTGACCAGTTCGGAACCGAGCTGTGTCGCGAGGCGTATGCGCTGGCTCTCGCCGCCCGAGAGGGTCGACGAGTTACGGTCAAGCGAGAGGTAATCGAGCCCGACATCGACAAGAAACGACAGTCGCGACCTGATTTCCTTGATGATTTCTTTGGCGATGATGCGTCGTGACGGGCTGAGCGAATCCTCGGCAGTGGCAGTCCATTGGAGCAGCTCGCTGATGTCCATGCGGGTGAGCTGGCTTATGTTTTTGTCACCGATGAAAAAATGCAGGGCCTGACGGTTGAGACGGGCGCCGTGGCACTCGGGACAGACGGCGCGCGAGTAAAAGCGTCCGCTCCACTTGCGGGCCGAGTCGTCGGCCTCGTCGTCCTGTTGCATCTCGATATACTTGATGATGCCGTCATAGGTCATCATATAGCTTGAAGTGAGACCGGCTTTTTCGATGTTGAGACGTTCGTCGGTGCCGTTAAGAATCTCGTCGATGGCTTCCTTGGGCAGATCGCCTACAGGGGTCTTGAGTGTAGCACCATATTTTTGACAGATTGCTTCAATCTGGGCAAAAAGGATGGTATCCTTATATTTTCCGAGCGGAGCGATACCTCCTTTGTAGATTGAGACGGTCTCGTCGGGGATGAGTTTGTCGCGGTCGATGATGTTGACGGTGCCGAGACCTTTGCAACACGGGCAATAGCCCTGGGGAGAGTTGAACGAAAAGTTGTGGGGCGAGGGGTCGGCATAGCTCAGGCCGCTGTCGGGGTCCATGAGGGTCATGCTGTAGTGTCCCACGCTGCCTGTCTCGGCGTCGAGAACCATGAGCTGTTTGTCGCCGGTCTTGAGAGCGGTCTCGACCGAGTCGGTGAGTCGCTGACGGTCTTTGTCGCTGACCTTGAGTTTGTCAATGACCACCTCGATAGAGTGGTTTTTGTAGCGGTCGAGCTTCATGCTTGGTATAATCTCGCGGAGCTCACCATCGGCGCGCACCTGCAGGTATCCTTTTTTACGGATGTTTTCAAAAAGTTCCTTGTAGTGGCCCTTGCGGTTGCGGACAACGGGCGCGAGTATGTATATTTTTTTACCTGAAAAACGCGACAGGATGAGGCTTACAATCTGCTCGTCGGTGTAGCGCACCATTTCTTGTCCGGTGATGTAGCTGCGCGCGGTGGCGGCACGAGCATAGAGGAGTCGCAGGTAGTCGTAGATTTCGGTGGTGGTGCCGATTGTTGAGCGGGGATTGCGGTTGATGGTTTTCTGCTCGATGGCGATAACGGGGCTCAATCCGGTGATGCGGTCGACGTCGGGACGCTCAAGTGAGCCGATAAGGTTGCGGGCATAGGCCGAAAAAGTATCGATATAGCGACGCTGTCCCTCGGCAAAGATTGTGTCAAATGCGAGGGACGATTTTCCCGAGCCACTCAAGCCGGTGATGACGGTGAGAGCGTTGTGGGGAATGGTGACGTCAATGTTTTTCAAGTTATGAACACGAGCGCCGACAACTTCAACGCTGTCGGCGGCCGTAATTATATCGTTGGATGTAGTGTTGTCAAGATTCATTTTGAGACAAAATTCATATTGTAAACTTTCTGATTCCCGGCATCGGGGCGGGCGATCGCGTCCTTGTCGGCCGGAACCTTGATCGAGTAGGTGCGCATCGACTTGTTGGGTAACGATCGGCCACGCAACCAGGGGTTGAGTTCTTTGACCCACTGGTAGGAAGTGCCGTTGTCAAGAGCCCACGCGGCGAGGTCGTTTATTGTTTCCTTGACTTCGATGGTGCGTGTGGGTGTTGGATAATAGAGTTGGTCGGCGCTAAGGGTGTAGCCATAGGCTGCGGGGTTTTCAAGAATCAGCTTCATGGCAAAAATGCGGAACATGTAGCGCGATGTCTCGTCGTTGAGATAGAGATCGAGAGCCGAGTCCTGACCCTGGCGGTCGAGTTCACCCGAAATGCGGGCCATGCCGGCGTTGTAGCTGGCGGCCACACTCTCCCAGTTGCCATATCGGCGATAGCTGTTCTTGAGATAGCGGCAAGCTGCTTCGGTAGCTTTTTCAAGATTGAAACGCTCGTCGACACCATCGTTTACTTCAAGGCCAAACTCACGGGCGGTGGCCGGCATGAATTGCCAGAAACCGGCGGCTTTGGCGGGCGAGACAGCGCGCTGGTTTAGCGAGCTCTCCACACAAGCGAGATATAGAAAGTCGAGGGGTATGCCGTTTTTCTCAAGGATGGGAGCCATCAGCGGAAAATATTTGTTGGCACGTTTAATCATCAGAAGTGTGGCTCCATGAGTGTAGGCAACCGAGGCGAGTTCGCGGTCAAGGCGTTCATACATATCGGTGCGTCCAAACTCAAAATCCTGGCCGGCAAAAGTGAGTCGGTCGGGAATAACCGGATTGAGAACCGGTGAAAAAGATGATGGGCTGTTGCTGCCTGGAGCGGTAGAGGTGGGCGAGTCGGGCGCGGAGGTCGATTCGCGGTTGGAAACAACCGAAGCGCAAGAAGCCACCGATGCGATTATAAAGAAAATAACAAGAATTCGATTCATAAAAGGAGTAGTCATAATTAAAAACGGGTTGTAGTTGGTTGAAAAATAATGAGAACAATCACTTGCATCTCGTTTCGGGATATATGCAAAGTTACTAAAAAAGTAGCAAATTTGCAACCCCGCTGTACAACTTTAATATCCTTTTAGAATTTATGATAGGTCTTTATCCGAGTCTTTGGTTGATGTGTTCTCTGTCAAAAATTGTGCGGGGTCTTGTCGAACGCGACATCGAACAATAAACAATAGGCAGTAAACAATTTGGGACGGGGAGTGTTATAGTAGTATAAGATAAAAACGAAGTTTCACTATTTTAAACTATATTATTTATGAGCAATCGCAGAAATGAACATGAACATGGCGACCGTAGAGAGCGCCGCCGCTCAGTTTCGCTTTGGGCATCAATCGGAGCTGTCGTATTGATTATACTCCTTATAGTTTGGCTTACAATGGCCGATTTGTGGGGTGATACCGATGTAGCTCAGTTTGCACTCCCTCTGGCAAGCATGTTGTAAAAAATAGTTATATTAAATAGGTACAGGTAAATATTGAATAGATATGAGAAAGTGACCCGTGGTGAAAACCCGGCAACGCGTCTCGAGTAACGCACTGCTTTGTCAACCGGCTTCCTGCCTTCTCCATTAGGATTGCCGACCGACGGGGTGGTGCGTTAGGCTTTTTGTCGCTGAGTGGATAATTCAGAATGTGAAATTATTAGTGTTTTGATGTCAAAATGACTGTGTAATGTTTAAAATAATGTAATTATGCTTGCTTAATGATGAAAAATGTGTAAATTTGCGAAAACATGTAAACCAAATCATATTTAAGTGATTATTAATTATATATTGTCTAACTAAAATTTAAACATTATGAACAACGAAGTTATTGGTCTTTGGGCCGGCGCAGTTTGGAATGCGCTAAACGAAGCGGATGCCCTTGGCATGAAACAGCTCAAAAAAATCTCGAAACTTAAAGAAAAAGAAGTTTATGCCGCCATCGGTTGGCTCGCCCGTGAAGGCAAGATTGTAATAAACGAGAATCCTGAAGATGAGAAAGACTATCTTTTCTCTCTTGCCCGCTAATATTTTGGTTATACAGGAGCCGGAGGTCTTTAGACATTCCGGTTCTTTAATTTGTAAAGCATGTGGTCATTTTTATAATTGATTGCATGTTTTTTTGTTTTTATATATCATGAAAATGGCAAATTCAGGTCGCAAAATCCAATATTTTGATTATTTAACACTATGATATTTGGATATTGGGATTTGAGTTACTAACTTTGCGAAAACAGATAATTATCGCATTTGGTGTATGGAATATAGACGATCCATATTGTCATGGCGATGATAATCCGGACAGATGATTTGCTTCGGTGAATATGTTCTGACCGGCCGGAAATAGGATTTGTGTTGTTGTCGGCATGTCCCGGTGTGATCCACGGCAGGCTGCAGGCATGATGAGAATTTTCGAGTAGGCTCCGTTACGGAGCAGTCAAAGGCCTATGGTCGTGAGGCTTTAGGTCGAAGATTCTGTTATTAATTTGCATTAATTAGAATATTGTGTGTAAATGGCGGATATCGCAACAAATATCCGTTTTTTTACAAAACAGTTTTTCATGGTATTAGATTTAAGGTAAAGATTATTCGTCGTGATGACGGATAATTTTTTTTGTATTATATTTGTACCTCAAAATTTATAGACCGGTTATGTTTTTAGAACTTTACAGAAACGATAATATAGTGGCGGGCAACAGCGTGCGCTGTTGTGTTGACGAGAAAGACTGTTATGATGGTTTTTCGGTTTGTGGATATACAGGTGACTCGGTGGAGCACGTTGCCGGGTGCCGCCGTCAGCTGGCTTCATTTCTCGACATAGACGAGGCGAGTGTGGTGCAGTGTCGTCAGACCCACTCGTCATCGGTTTTTGTGGCCGATGCTGCCACGATTACAGCCGGGAATGAGCCATTTGGTTATGATGCTATCGTGACAAATCTTAAAAATGTAGCAATCGGCATCAATACGGCCGATTGTGTTCCGATCCTGATCTTTGACAAGCGTGCCGGTATTATCGGAGCCGTGCATGCGGGGTGGCGAGGAGCACTCGCCGGGATTGCTGTCAATGCTCTTGAAAAGATGATGGAACTTGGAGCCGGAAAGGATGGCATGGGTGTCTATTTTGGCCCGTCGATAGGTGAATGTTGCTTTGAAGTCGGCAACGAGGTGGCTTCACAGTTTCCCGATGAATTTGTCATACATCGGGCCGGGGAGAAGCCTCATGTAAATCTGGCTGCGTTTGTCGCGCAACAGCTCGTAGATTGGGGTGTGAACAGGGAGAGGATAGTGATGAACGGTAACTGCACCCGGTGTGACGCGAGGCGCTATTTTTCGGCCCGCGCTCTCGGAGTGGAGTCGGGACGTGTGTTTACGTTTATAATGATGAGGTGACAGGACGTCAGGCCGAGCGGGTTTTGCTGCGGTAGCGAGCCGGTGTCATTCCTGTTATAGCCTGGAACGTCACATAAAAAGTTGACATGGAGTTGAACCCGACGTCATAGGCAATTTGTTTGAGCGGGATGTTGGCCTCGTCGTCAGAGATAAGCCTGATAGCCTCGCGGATGCGGTAGTCGTTGACAATCTGAGTGAACGTGTTGCCTGTTGATTCGTTAATGGCTTTTGACAGGTAGGTGCGGTTGGTCGATAGGGCTTCGGCGACAGAGGCTACGGTAAGGCCCGGGTCGGTGAAGAGTTTCTTTTCGAGCATGAGCTGGGTGAACCGCTCCATGAGGTCCTTGAGTTTGTCGGTCGAGATCGAAGTGGTGGCTGTTGATTGGACTTCGGGCTGAGGTTTTGTTTCCCCGGTGGTCTCGGTTGTGTTCTGACGAGCTTCGGCCAGGGCATTGCGAGCTTTTTCAAGGCTCTCGAGAAGCAATGATTCACGTTTGAGATATTCGCGGTTCTGGATCACGATGGGGGAG
>JAIDNJ010000136.1:12073-28070 GCA_029063895.1 Muribaculaceae bacterium
CGATGGCGGTGTGGAGCTTGTCTTTTTTGCGTTGGTTGTAGATGGTGGTGACAAGGAGCAGGAGCACTATGATGAGCCCGGCGCCCATCAAAATCATTTTGTTGCGGTTTGAGAGGAGCTGAATTTTCTGTCGGTCTATTTCCTGCTCGCGTGAAACGATGTCGTTTTTGATGCGTGCTTCCTGAAGGGCGCGTTCGCGACCAAGGCTGAAGACACTATCCTGATATTGCTCATAGATGTGGGCAAATTCGAGCGCGGCGGTGGGGGTGTTGGCATCGCGGAAAGCGAGCGAGGCTTCCCTGAGCATTTCGGGTATAAAAGACTCGGTTCTCGATTGTGAAGCTTTGCCCATAGCGCGGAAAAGCACCTGTATTGCCTGCTCGGGCTTGCCCGACTTGCGGAGGAGTCGCGCGTGGGTGAGGCGTATCTCATTGGCCAGCGGACTCGAATCGAGACTATCGATAGCATTGAGACCGTCATTGCAGAAATCGAGGGCCAGTTTAAGGTCGCCGATGCGGTCGCTGTGCTCGGTTCGGAGCATGGCAATCTCGGGGCGACCCTCGATGCCGCCTTTTGATACAAGACGTTCACAAATATTTATTTTTTCCTGAGCCGCGTCAAGGCTGTCCTTCATCATGTAGAATCGGGCAAGGACATAGGATGAGTGGAATATACGAGGCTCGTCGTTGCGTCGGCGGGCTATTTCAAAGGCTTCCTCGGCGATGGAGATGCCTTCGGGATCGTTGCGCATGAGGTAGGCCTCGGCGATGTTGGCGAGAATGTCGGAATAGGACCGTCGGTCACCTGTGAGCCGGGCATGCTCTATAGCGCTGTAAAAGTTTGATATCGCCGAGTATGGGTCATTGAGGCATTTGAGATAGTAGATGCCGAGCGAATTGTAAATGGAGGTGAGGGCTTTGTTGTCAGAAACTTGACGCGCGAGAGTCAGGGCCTGTTGCAGATTGAGAAACCCGAGCATCGGTTGTCCCTGCATGACCGCTGCATGTCCCACGATGGCGTGACCATATAGCTCGGAAAAGTTACGGTCGCCGGTTTGCTGGCCGATTTCGACAAGATGATGTCCATAATCAATGGCGCGGTCATAGTCCCCGAGATTCATAAACTTGAGGGCGGCGGTGCGGAGCACCTCGGGATTGTCGGGGATGATTTCATCATAAGATGCCGACTCCTCGAGGGCGAGCGACGGCAGCGGGCGCGGTCCCCCCGAAATAAAACCTATCGATGAGAGGATTAACAGGCATGTTATGAAAAACCGTTCCATAATTATGTGATTTGTATTGTAGGGTTGTCTATTTATTTACGTGACAAAGTTATATAAAAATCAGTGTATTTGCAAATGTGAGATATAAATGCGTTCTGCGGCCTGTAGCGATTCATCGTCCTACAGGCCGCAGATTGGCAATCAAAGTGTACTAATGTATATAATATAGGTGAATGTGGTTTTATTTCTTATAGCCTTTGATACCTTTGTCAAGGAACTCGGTGAAGCGGGGAATGTTTTCGTCATAGGAGAACGGACCCGAGATGAGACTGCCTCCGTTGTCGACGATGACGTAATAGGGCTGAGCGTTGGCCTGGAATTTGTGACGCTGCAGGTAGCTCCATTTGTCGCCATAGGTCTCAAGGGTGACTTTCTTGCCGTTTTCCTCGACTACCATGGGCTGGGGCAGGTTGCGTTTCTCGTCAACCATGAGTTTGATGACTACAAAGTTGTCGTTGATCATGTTGTGGACGCCTTCGTTGTCGAGCACGGCGCCTTCCATCTTGCGGCAGTTGACACATCCGTATCCCGAGAAGTCGATGAGAACCGGTTTGCCTTCCTGAGCTGCCACACGCATACCTTCTTCATAGTCTTCATACTCGGTGAGGGCACGCTCATAGAGATTGAAGTCCTGGGTGTACAACGGGGGAACGAAAGCGCTCACGCCTTTGAGGGGTGCGCCCCACAATCCGGGTACGAGATAGACGGCAAACGAGAGCGAAATCATAGCAAGGAAGAAGCGGAACACTCCGATAGAGCTGTCGGCGGGACCGTAGTGTGAAAAATTGTACTTGCCAAGAAGGTAGAGACCGAGAAGAACAAATGTGATGATCCAGAGGGCGAGGAAAATTTCGCGGTCAAGGATGTGCCATCCATAGGCGAGGTCGGCTACCGAGAGGAATTTGAGCGAGAGAGCGAGTTCGATAAAACCGAGAACAACTTTAACGGTATTCATCCAGCCGCCCGATTTGGGTGCGCTCTGGAGCCATGACGGGAACATCGCGAAAAGGCAGAAGGGGATGGCGAGAGCGAGAGAGAATCCAAACATGCCGATGGCGGGACCAAATTTGTCACCTGTGCTTGCAGCCTCGACAAGGAGTGTACCGATGATGGGGCCGGTGCAAGAGAACGACACGAGAGTGAGGGTGAATGCCATGAAGAAGATGCTGAGAAGACCGGTTGTTTTCTCGGCGGTAGAGTCTATTTTGTTTGACCACGAAGCGGGGAGCTTGATGTCAAACGCACCAAAGAACGAGATTGCAAATACCACGAGGAGGAGGAAGAAGATGATGTTGCAGACAGCGCTTGTCGAGAGAGCGTTGAGGGCGCTTGCTCCAAAGAAGGCGGTGATAATCAAACCGAGAGCAAGGTAGATGACGATAATCGAGGCGCCATAGATAAATGCGTCGGTAATCGATTTGGCACGTGATTTACCTTTTTTGAGGAAGAAGCTGACGGTGAGGGGAATCATGGGCCACACACAGGGGGTCATGAGAGCTACAAAACCGCCGAGGAAGCAGGTGAAGAAGATATACCACATTGATGATGTGTCGCCGGTTTCCTGCTGATCTGTTCCGGTGAAGTCAACCGGAGCCCAGAGCGCGCCGTTGGGGTCGGTCCCGCCGGCTACAACCGGAGCGGCGTCGGCCTGGTCGTTGTTGGCGTCAGCTGCAGCAGCCTGAGCAGTCTCGGCTGCCGCAGATGCGCCGCTTGTAAATGAGAACGACTCTTTAGCGGGGGGCACGCAGTTTTCGTCGTTGCATGCCGAAAATCTTATATAGCCGTCAATGTTATAGCTTTTGTCGGTGATTTTGAAGTCTTGAGTGATGGTCACCTCGTCAATCCACCAGCTGAGGTCGGCGTCAAACATGTCGTCATGTTTTTTTACAGACTCCTTGCTTGCCTTGAGGTCACCGACGAGTTCGGCGCCTTCGAGAGTAGAGAAGGTGAGTGAGAGGGGAGTGGGGCCTACCGAAGGATCAACTTCGTTACTGTACATGTGCCAGCCGTCCTGAATGGTGGCCTTCATGACAATCTGTCCGTGAGTGTCATCGGTCATGTTGAGGTCGATGCTCCACTTCACAGGATTGACAATCTGAGCGAATGCCTGAGTCGAGAACATCGCTGCAATGAAAGTCAAGATTAAAAAGAATGAACGTCTCATTATTTTACAAGTGGTTTTAAATGGTTGGTATATTGAAATTTTTTTTATCGGTTGTATGGTATGGTTTTAAGGTCAGCCTTGACCTGGCGGGCATAGCGACGATTAGTTATATTCAGATTTTTGTCGAACATCTCCGGGCGCGTTAGAATCACAACGGGCCCGAAGATGTGATTGATTCGACAAACCTGTATATAAAAAAACGACATTGTGCACTTTTTGAAATCGAGACTGTCGGGGTGTTGAGTCCCGGTCGGTTTTGATTTACAGTGCAAATGTCGCAATAAAAAATATATCTGTCAAATTTATAGTTTTCGGAATCAAAAAATTTGATATGTTAGTAAAAGAGATTGCCGTTTTGTCAATTTCGGAATTTTGTTTTATTCGGAAAAATAATATTTAAATATTTGACAGTCAGTGGTTAAAATATTGAGTTGCGGATGTCGGTGGTAAACCGTTCAAGTGTTTCTATACCGATGAGCGAATTGCCGTGAGGGTCAAGCTCGGGGCTCCATGTGGCGATGACAATATTACGCGGAATGTAGGCGACCACCCCGCCGCCGACTCCACTCTTGCCCGGCATGCCGACACGGAAAGCAAAATCGCCCGACTCGTCATAAAATCCGCAGGTGAGCATCACTGCACCGAGACGCTTAGCCTGGCTCGGGGTGAGAATCTGCTCGCCATCGACCGGATTGACACCCTCGTTGGCGAGAAACCTGAAAGCCCGGGCAAGGTCGATGCATGACATGGATATGGAACACTGGGAGCAATATACGTCAAGCAGAGTGTTGACATCGTTGTGGATATTTCCAAAACTTTTCATGAAGTAGGCGAGTGCCATGTTGCGGTCGGCGTGCTCGCGTTCAGACCGTGCTATCGGATGATCAAAGTAGATATCATCGTTGCCTGTAAGACGTCTTACAAAGTCAAGAATCGCTTCCTTTGGACGGTCATAGAGGTCGATGAGCCGGTCGGTGATCACAAGGGCCCCGGCGTTGATAAACGGGTTGCGTGGAATGCCATGCTCGTGTTCGAGCTGAACGAGTGAGTTGAAGGGATTTCCCGATGGCTCGCGACCAACCGAAGACCAAATTTTATCACCGAGATGCCGGATAACCATCGCAAAGGTGAAAACTTTTGAAATGCTTTGGATGGAAAATTTCACATCGGCATCACCCACCGAAAAAGTATCCCCTTCGAGAGTCTGGACGGCTATGCCAAATTGGCGAGGGTCGGTATTGGCGAGCGCAGGTATATAATCGGCCACCTTACCTTTACCCCATAAAGGTTTGACATCCTCATAGATGCGGTCAATCACCGGTTTGTAGTCCATAAATATTATATTTAGGTTAATGTATAGTCAAAGGTTTTGTAAAAGCGGCTGCAAAGTTAAGTAAAAAATATAAAAGACCGCCAAATTGACCGAAAAAATATGTAACTTTGCAGTTGAAAAGCAGCCGGGCGGCTCGTCGCCGGTGCCGATTGAGCGCACAGGAGGAAAGTCCGGGCAACAAGAGCGCCATATTTCTTAACGGGAAGCTGTCGGTGACGGCAGAGGCAACGTGACAGAAAATAACCGCCGCTTTAGCGGTAAGGGTGAAAAGGTGGGGTAAGAGCCCACCGGGTGACATAGTGATATGTCATGCCGCACGCCTTATGGGTTGCAAGGTCAAGTATACCGGCTATTAAGGACTGCTCGTCCGTTGCCGGGGGGTAGACTGCTTTAGACGCGTGGCAACACGCGCCATAGATAAATGACGGGCCGGGACAGAGTGTCGTCATCGGGTTTGCTCGACTGACATGAAGCCCCGACATAACCCGGCTTATAGTCCGACTGCTTTTCTTTTTTAACCACTTTTAACTAATGCTGGTGTAACTTTTGGTGTAAATGACGGGTCTAAGGGTTATGTAGAACATTTTAAACCTACCCGTATGAAATTTTTTGTTTACACATTTCTTCTTATGGCAGCGCTCGTCGCTTTTGCCTTCAAGGTAAATGACGATATCGAACGCATCACACCCTCAAAAAATATTGTGACCAAATCGCTGACAGTAAGTAGTTTTGACGACCTTGATATTTCGTCGTCACTCTCGGTCAAGTTTGTCCAGTCGACAGGCAAGCCCCAGGTGACCGTCAAGGCTCCCGATAATCTCATTGACCGTGTTATTGTCAAGACCGAGGGGGACAAGCTCGTTGTTCGGCTTCAGAAAAATACTTCAATTTCAAATATGTGGAAAGGCAAAAACGACCTTATCCTCGTGACAATCACAGCTCCGGCACCAACCGAAATTGACATGTCGGGTGCAACCTCGTTCAGTGCCGATGTCCTCAATGTGAAGAAACTTGAAGTCGATATAAGCGGAGCTTCCGTGTTCAAGGTGGGTAATCTTGCCGCCACAAAATGTGAGTTTGACGTGAGCGGAGCCTCAGATGTCAAAATCGACGCGGCCAATGTGGCTGACTCTGATTTTGATGTATCGGGTGCGTCAAGCGCCAAGGTCGGCAATTTAAGTGGAACCAATACTTCGGTTGAAATAACCGGAGCGTCAAAAGTCAATATCGTCGGCACTACCGGTATGCTTGATTTGGATGTGTCGGGAACATCGGCGGCTTTGCTCGGCGATCTTGCCGCTACCAAAGGGAAAGTTGATGTTTCGGGAATGTCAACGGCCAAGACCCGAATCGGCAAGATTACCAGCCGTAGTGTCTCGGGAATGTCGGTACTCGACAATACTTATAAATAAGAACCAATAGGAACAGCATGATAATAGTTATTAACGGCAGAGTGTGAGTAAACACCATCATTTGAAATCTGCCGTGTGTTTAGATTCTGATTCAATTTGATAATAAATGACAGCCGAAGGTCGGGACGGACTATCGGCTGTTTTACTTTTTTGGTGTTGTATATGTAATACAAATGAAAATTTTGCTTAAATTTGTAGCGCAAAAGACAACCGCGGTCAACCGTTGTTGACGGCGTGGTCCGGAGCCCTGAGCGGAGAAACAGACTCCGTGTTTGGAAATGAAAATATTAATTTAGGCAAAACTAAATGAATTACAGTATTTTAGACCTGCTTGGACTTTTAGGAGCCGTGGGTTTGTTCCTTTACGGAATGAAGGTCATGAGCGAGGGATTGCAGAAAGCGGCCGGAGACAGGCTGCGCAACATCCTCGGCGCAATGACCCGCAATCGTTTTACCGGTACACTTACCGGATTTTTCATCACAGCATTAATTCAGAGTTCGTCGGCATCGACGGTCATGGTGGTCAGCTTTGTAAATGCCGGTCTCATGACACTGGCCCAGTCAATGGCGGTGATTATGGGCGCCAATGTCGGTACCACTTTTACAGCGTGGATCATAGCCTTGTTTGGCTTCAAGGTCGATATCTCGGCATTTGCACTCCCGCTGATCGGTTTTGCCATTCCGCTTCTGTTCTCAAAGAAAAGCCGCACCAAGTCAATCGGTGAATTTGTCATCGGATTTGCATTCCTGTTCATGGGTCTTGATCTCATCAGCAAGTATGTGCCCGATCTCCAGAGTAACCCCGAGATGTTTGCCTTCTTGCAACGTTACACGTCGATGGGCTTCGGGTCGGTTTTGATTTTTACGTTTGTGGGCATTGTGCTGACAATGATTATCCAGTCGTCGGCGGCTACGTTTGCCATCACGCTTATAATGTGCAGTAAAGGCTGGATTACGTTTGACCTTGCGTGTGCGCTGGTGCTGGGATCAAATATCGGAACGACGATAACGCCTATCCTGGCGTCGATGAGCGGAAATGTAGCGGCCAAACGAACGGCTATGGGTCACCTGCTTTTCAACTTGCTCGGTACAATCTGGACACTCGCGGTCTTCTTCCCCTTTGTCAATCTCAACTGCTGGATTACCGAGGCTATCGGGCAGGGCAATCCCGAGGCATTGTTTAAATTTGTGACTCATCTCGAGGCAACTCAGCCCGATATTTACAACCACCTTTTTGACGGATCGTTGCCTGCAGGCCATGAAACGCTTGCCAAGGTGATGCAGATGCAGATAAGTGTGTCGTTTGGTCTTTCGATGTTCCACACGGTGTTCAATCTCATAAATCTCTCGATAATGATTTGGCTCACCGGTGTGTATGTCAAAATCGTGGAGTGGCTTGTTCCGGCCAAACACCGCGAGGACGAGGAATTCCAGCTCAAGTTTATATCGGCCGGTCTTATGTCGGCATCGGAGCTTAACATCACTCAGGCCGAGAAAGAGCTCTATGTATTTGGAGAGCGAGTACAGCGCATGCTCACCATGGCCCGTGACCTTGTCCATACCCGCGAGGAGTCGGACGATTTCGTGAAACTGTATTCGCGTCTCGAAAAATATGAGGATATTTCCGACCGCATGGAAATAGAGATAGCTCACTATCTCAACCGATGTGCCGAGGGACGTCTGTCAAATGAAGGTAAACGTCATGTAGCCGGTATGCTCCACATCGTTTCAGAAATCGAGAGTATTGCCGACTGCTGTATGGGTGTAGGTAAGATTCTCCTGCGTAAACAGCAGACCAAGGCCGATTTTACCGATAATATCTACCACAACCTCGACGCTATGTTTGACCTTGTTGACGCGGCAATCTCAAACATGCTGCTGCTCCTTAATAACATAGAGGATGTACATGTGGCCGATATCAACGCCAGCTACAATAAAGAACGTGAAATCAACAACCTGCGCAATATACTCCGCACGGGCAATGTCGAGAATATCAATAACAAAGAGTATGAATACCAGGCCGGTATCTACTATATGGACCTTGTGTCAGATATAGAGAAGATGGGCGATTATATCGTCAACGTAGTCGATGCCATCAAGGCTGAGTTCAGTCCTCAAACACGCCTCGCCTGATGTTGCCTGCCTGTGATCGTCCCGGATGTTATGAGGCCGGTACCGATGAGGCCGGCCGCGGGTGTCTTGCAGGACCGGTTTTTGCGGCCGCTGTTATCTTGCCCGACGATTTCAGCAACGATATTCTCAATGACTCAAAGAAACTGACCGAGAAACGCAGGCTTGAACTGAGAGAGATAATCGAGCGTGAGGCCGTGGCGTGGGCGGTGGCAAGCGTCGATGCCGGGGAGATTGACAGTATAAACATACTCAACGCATCAATACTGGCCATGCACAGGGCTTTGGACAAGCTGAGCGTGCGTCCGGGTCGTGTTATAGTCGACGGAAACAGGTTCAAGCCCTACGGGTCGGTAGAGTGGAAAACTTTTGTGAAGGGTGACGGACGGTTTGCCAACATAGCGGCGGCCTCGATTCTTGCAAAAACCTATCGTGACGAGTATATGGAGCGCATGGCCGTAGAGTATCCCGCCTATCGCTGGGATAAAAACAAGGGTTATCCGACGCGGGACCATCGCAAGGCGATAGCCGAAGTGGGGCCATCGCCGATACACCGCATGACCTTCACGCTCCTTGACCCTCAGATGTCACTTTTTGACTGATACTTTTTACATTTTTCACATATTATAAATATCTAAATCTATAAACCGAATGCGCAAGATTTTTATCCTTTCAGCTGTTGCCGGATTGCTGGCATCGCTCTTTGGCTGTGGATCACAGGCTTCTAAAAATGCCGCCGACACTACCGCCGAATCAAACCTCACATCGCTTCATCAACCCGACTGGAGCCGTAACGCCGTGATCTATGAAGTAAACTGGCGTCAGATGACACCCGAAGGCAATCTCGAGGCTCTTGAAAAACAGCTTCCCCGTCTCAAGGACCTCGGTGTCGACATCCTTTGGCTCATGCCCGTTCATCCAATATCGGAACTCAACCGCAAAGGTGGTCTCGGCAGCTACTATGCCGTGCGCGACTACAAGGCTGTCAATCCCGAGCTCGGCACAACCGAACAATTCAAACAATTTGTTGACAAGGCTCATGAAATGGGCTTCAAGGTAATCATAGACTGGGTGCCCAACCACACCGGCTGTGACAACGCGTGGGTGACCGAGCACCCCGACTACTATTGTCTCAATGACTCGGGTAAAATGTATGGACCCTATGACTGGACCGACGTATATAAACTCGACTACTCAAATCCCGAGACCCGCAAGGCGATGACCGACGCTCTCAGCTACTGGATCACCGACATGAACATCGACGGATTCCGTTGTGATGTCGCCGGTGAGGTTCCAACCGACTACTGGGATGAAGCGCGCCCCGTGCTTGATTCGCTCAAGGAGGGTGGAGTATTCATGCTTGCCGAGGCTTCAAAACCCGAGCTTCAGAAAAACGGTTTCAACATGGGTTACAACTGGCCCATGAAGGACGTTTTCAACGCCATAGCCGCTACGGCCGGCCAAAACACGTTTAATGACCATGTATATCCGTTTGCCCACGGCGCAGCCATTGACTCGCTTCTTGCCGAGCAGGCCGAGACTTATCCAGGTGACACTTATCTCATGAACATGATTACCAATCATGACCTCAATTCGTGGGAAGGCACCGAGTTCCAGCGTCTTGGCAACCTTACCGACGCTTTTGCGGTGCTTTCATACACTCTGCCCGGCATGCCTCTCATCTACACCGGTCAGGAAACAGGTATGAACCGTGCGTTTGAGTTCTTTGTAAAGGATAAAGCTCCCGACTTTGAGCCCCGCAATGAGTATTTCACTTTCTATCAGAAACTCAACAATCTCAAACATAATCAAAAAGCTCTTGCAGCAGGAAACGCCGGCGGTGAGATGGTACGTTACATGACCACATCGCCCTCGGTTTATGTGTTCTCGCGCACTGTCGACGATTCAAACGTTGTAGTGATGGTGAACATCGGCAAGGATACCGAAGAGGTTGATTTTATCTCTACCAAACCTGAAAACGGAGAGAACATCATCAACTATTTTACCGGTGAACATGAAGAATTACCCGCTACACTTGCCCCCGGCGAGTATAGGGTTTATGTCGCAAAATAATCAATATGTCAAAATCAATTGTAGTATACTGTGCCTCGTCGTCCAAGGTCGACGAGGCCTTTTTAAACTCGGCCCGGGATATGGGCCGACTCATGGCTGAGCGTGGAATCACCCTTCTTGACGGCGGCGGACGCACAGGCCTGATGGGTGCGGTAAATGACGGATGTATCGAGGCGGGCGGCCGTGCTGTTGGTATTATTCCACGGTTTATGGATGAACGCGGCTGGGCTCACCCCGGTTTGGCCGAGACTATCGTCACTGACGACATGCATCACCGCAAAAAGACAATGGCATCGATGGCCGACGGGGCTATAGCGATGCCTGGCGGTGTCGGCACGTTTGAAGAGCTGCTTGAAATCATCACGTGGCGCAAACTTAAACTTTATCATGGCAATGTTGTCATCTTTAACGACCGGGGATATTATGACCCGTTGCTCGAGATGCTCGACAAGGCTGCCGCTCTTGGGTTTACAAAGCCGGGAGAGAAACTTTTTGAGGTGGCAACCACAGTCGAAGATGCGCTTGACAAGGCGCTTGATTAACTAAAAAATGCAGTAAAAATCTATATTTTAACATAAAATAACAATCGGGGGGGGTAATTTGAAAAATTTATGCTTACATTTGTGGCAAGAAAACAAGACACCTCTCGTATTGGTGTCAGTTCACTCACCGGTTCGGTATAAGTGAAACGAAAGAATAGTGTAGAAATTATAACATCATTGTGCTCCCGGTCAAGAATTTGACCATTAACTGTAGCGAAAGGGAGCGAAACATAGGAACTGACACGGATTGGCGTGATGGTTTTGTAGCGTAAACAAAACCGTAAATGACAACCGTAGTCTCCGTCGCCTGTTGTCAGGGCGGTAGGGGGGATGATTGTTTGTAATGATACAAAATTTTTAGTTTGCTGTCGAGACCTACCGGGTGAATCAAAAGATGAAGCCAAGGCGGGATTTTTATTTATGAGAAAAACTTCCCATGAAAACTACCTTAGCGTTTCAACCAGAGAGACAAAATTTAGAGATTATATAATTATTTTACAAACAACAAAACACCCTTTGCATGAAGAACATTTGTTTTCAAATGAATCGGAGAGCATGGCTGACCATTTTTATGGTTATTTGCCTATCTTTCCCTGCTTTAGCGCAGAAAATTACCGTGACCGGTACTGTCGTTGACAACTTCGGCGAGCCTCTCATGGGCGCCAGTGTCATCGCTGAAGGCGCAGCTTCGGGCGTCGGAACCGACCTCGACGGTAACTTCCGTATCGAAGTCGAACCCAACGCAGTCCTGATTGTCTCGTACATCGGATTTGAAACTCAGCGCATCAACGTAGACGGTCGTACTCACATCGACGTCGTGCTTCAGGAGAGCGCAGTAATGCTCCAGGAAGTCGTAGCTATCGGTTACGGTGTAGTTAAAAAATCAGATGCCACCGGTTCGGTAGCGGTAATCAAGCCCGACGATATCGAAGCCGGTCTTGCAACATCTACCCAGGATCTTCTTGTCGGCGCAAGCCCCGGTGTGGTTGTAACCCCCGACGGCGGTAACCCCACAGGCGGTGCCTCAATCCGTATCCGTGGCGGTTCGTCACTCTCGGCATCAAATGACCCCCTTATCGTTATTGACGGCGTGCCCCAGACCAACCAATCGAACGGCGGCGGTATGAACGCCCTCACCATGGTCAACCCTGCCAACATCGAGTCAATGACCATTCTTAAAGACGCTTCGGCTACTGCAATCTATGGTTCTCGTGCATCAAACGGTGTAATCATTATCACAACCAAAAAAGGTCAGAGCGGTCGTCCGCAGGTTAACTTCGCAGCCAACTTTGCTGTCAACACAGCCCGCAAGACTCTCAACCTCATGAACGGTACTGAATTTGCCGAAACTGTCCGCAAGTACCTCGGCGAATCATCTGTTGCCCAGCTCGGTTACAACGGTACAATCTACAATACCGACTGGCAAAAAGAAGTGCTCCGCACCACCTTCTCTCATGACTATTCACTCTCGGTTGGCGGTACAGCCGGCGTTCTTCCCTATCGCGTGAACGTAAGCTACACCAACAATCAGGGTATCCTCAAGACCTCGTCGATGGAACGTACAACCGTGGGTCTCAATCTCTCGCCCAAGTTCTTCAATGGTCTTCTCCAGATTAATGCCAACGTTCAGGGTACTTATGCCCGTGTAGGCAACGCCGATACCGGCGCAATCGGTGGCGCTGCTTCGATGGACCCCACCAAGCCCGTGCGCAACAACATCAAGATGGATGGTAACACCGGCCTGATGGTTTACAACGGATTCTACAACTATTCGCCAGCCGGTATCTTTGACCGCAACGGCGCCCAGAACCCCGTTCAGCTCATCGAGGATGTAGACAGCCACAACAAAACATGGTCATCATCGGGTAACCTCCAGATTGACTATGCTCTTCACTTCCTCCCCGACCTTCACCTCAATCTTAACTTAGGATATCAGGTATCGAAAAACGACCGCGAAGCCATCACTGCCGCCAACTCGGTTATGGCATGGCAGAACGACGGTCTGGCCGGTTCTAACGCTGCCGGTGCAGCCGCTATCAACCGCTGGCACGAAATACAGCAGAACACCCTTCTCGATTTCTATGCCAACTATCGCAAGAACTTCGAGGCCATCAAGTCAAACGTTGACGCTATGGTAGGTTACTCATGGCAGCGCATGAACTATTTTGGCCGTGAAAACAACTACGTTCACTCTCTCGGTTTTGTGAACGCAGCCGGTCAGAACGGTTTCACATATGCCAACGGCAGCTATTATATGGATTACAATACCGTCAACAACATCGGTAAAGTAGTCAACAACGCTCCCGATAACCGTTGGGGCAATCCGTTGCAGCTCATCTCTTTCTTTGGCCGTCTCAACTATACGTTTGACGACACTTATCTGTTGACCTTCACCCTCCGCGACGATGCTTCATCACGTTTCTCAAAGAACACCCGCTGGGGTCTCTTCCCCTCGCTTGCTCTTGGCTGGAAGATTATCAACAACGACTTCATGGAAGGTGTCCGCGGCTGGATGAACGATTTCAAACTCCGTCTCGGCTGGGGTCAGACCGGTCAGCAGGATATTGGTTCGTTCTTCCCCTACATGCCTATCTACACTGATTCATATAAAGCGGGATTCCAGTATATCAGCTCAACCGGTCAGTGGATCAATGTTCTTTATCCCCAGGCATTTGACCAGAATATCAAGTGGGAGACAACCACCACATGGAACGCCGGTCTTGACTTTGCATTCCTCAACAACCGTATCACCGCCAGCCTCGACTGGTATCTGCGCAACACTACAGACCTTCTTGCCAATACTCCGGCTCTCGGTATGAATACATCCAACTATCTTACCACCAACATCGGTTCACTCCGCAACGTGGGTATCGAGTTCAATATCACCGCCCGTCCCGTCGTGACTTCAGACTTTACCTGGACATCGGGTCTTAACATCGCGTGGAACCGCAACAAGATTACAGCCCTCACCGGTGATGCCGCCACTTCGGTAGTTTCAGCTCCCGACCGTGACCTCCCCTCGGGTACAGGCGGTAAGCTCCAGTGGTTCCTCGTAGGCGAACCCGCTTTCACCTACCGAGTATATCAGCAGGTTTACGATGAGGCAGGTAACCCCGTTCCCAACCAGTATGTTGACCAGAACGCCGACGGTACAATCGATGACAAAGACCTCATCAACTTCCACTCTCCCGAACCTAAGGTGACATTTGCATGGAACAACACATTCAACTATAAGAACTGGGATTTTGGTATTTCGCTCCGCGCCAACCTCGGCAACTGGGTATACAACAACCCGCGTTACGAGCGCACCAACCTCGCCAAGGTTGACGCATACGGCCTCAACAACCTTATCCGTGACGAGTTCCTGTTCACAACCAACCCCGAACAGCTCAAGCTGAGTGACTACTTTGTAGAGAATGCCGCATTCCTCCGCTGTGACAACATCACCGTAGGTTATACCTTTGACAAGCTGCTTGACAACAAGCTCAATCTCCGTCTTTTCGGCGCATGTCAGAACCCGTTTGTCATCACCAAATACAAAGGACTTGATCCCGAGGTATTCAGTGGTATCGACAACAATGTTTACCCGCGTCCCGTTACCTTCACACTCGGACTGGTCGCTACATTCTAATAGAGGTTTAATCTGTTAAAAGAAAGTTCATTTATGAAACTAAATAAATTTTTCATCTGGGCAGGTATTGCCGCCGCTTCGGTATCGATGTCTTCTTGTATCGGCGACCTTGACCTGACACCCACCGACCCTTCTCAAATCACTCCCGGTAGCTTTAAGGATGACCCCAAAGGTTACATGGAGCGTGTAATGGGTGATGTTTATCTTCAGTATGCCACCTACGGCGCAAACGGTGATGCCTCGGTACAGGGTTTTGACGGCGGTATGTCAACATTCCAGCGTGCCGTGTTTATTCTCGAGGAAGTTCCTACCGACGAGGCTTCATGGATTCCCAATGACGCCGACTATGGTTTGTTCCAGTATGGTATCATCCCTGCTTCAAACACCGTTATCATGGGTACTTACTCACGTCTTTTCATCAATATCGCCGCTTGTAACCAGTTTATTCAGACCGTGAATGACGGTTACTTTGATATCAAGGATGAAGCCGTTCAGCGTCTTGCCGACGAATTCATGCGTCAGGCCCGTATCCTCCGCGCCGGTGCCTATTTCTATGCAATCGACTGCTTTGGTAACGTGCCTTATGCCGATGAAAACGTGCTCATGGGTGAGGTCGCTCCCCAGCTTTCGACCAATTTTGCCGAAGGTCGTCGCCTCGTTTATGAGAAAGTGGTTGCCGACCTCGAGGAAATCGTTGACTGGTACAAAGCCAATGACCCCAGCAACCGTCCGGCTTATGGCTATGTAGGTCTTGATGTTGCCGAGTCACTTCTCGTGAAGTTCTACCTCAATGCCGAGGTTTACTCGGGTACAGCCGCATGGGACAAATGTTTCAACCATGCCGAGGCTATTATCGCCCGTCTCGGTAACGGCGGTTTCAACAACACCGGTCTTGCCAAAGGTTATCACCAGAACTTCGGTTTCAACAACAAGGACTTTGCCATCGGCGGCGCCAACGCTGTTAACGAAATCATCTGGGATATTCCTCAGGAACAGACTACTCTCAATCCCGACGGTCTCGGTCTGATGTCTTTTGCCAACGGTACTTTCATGTGTAACGGTTGGATTGGTGACTCACAGGAAGACGCGACATTCAGCTGCAAAATTTCGGAATACAACTCGGGTAACGGCTGGAAATGTATGCTTGCCCGTCCTGAATTTGTCGAAACTTTTGACTGGGATGCCAATATCGAGACTTCGGTTGACCAGCGTGTGAAATTCTGGAAGACACGTAAGGACGGTTTCGCTCTCGAAAACGTTTCGCTCAACCAGGCCGACTGGGGTAACAACGGTTATCTCGCTGTTAAATATACCAACTGGGTAATCGATGACAACAACGAGATAAACAAGGCTGCTTCACCCGAGGCTACAGCCCAGCTTGGTTGTGACTACGATATGATTCGTCTCGCCGAAATCTATCTCTCGGCAGC
>JAIDNJ010000137.1 GCA_029063895.1 Muribaculaceae bacterium
CGTCTCGTGGGCTCGGAGTTGTGTATAAGAGACTGTGCCACGACCAATGCAAAAATGACAAAGGCAAAATAGTAGGTCATCTGCACGTGGTTGGATGCAATCTGCATCATTGCAAACAGAGCCGCGATGGCCGATCCGGTGAGCAATCGGCCGCGATAGGCCATGATGATACCGGCAATCGTAGGCGGAATATAGCTCAGAGTAATGAACTTCCATAGATGACCCGCACCGATTATGATTATGAAATAGGTCGACAAGCCCCACGCGACAGCGCCTATAAGACCATACTGCCACTTTACATTCATAGCCATCATCAGTATCATGAATCCGAACATCATCATGAAAAGAAGATTGGCGGGGGAGGGTAGTCCGAGTCCGTAGGCTTTTGTAATCCAGTCAAAGAGGGCGTTTGACGAGTATGTAGGAGAAATCTGGAATGTCGGCATGCCACCAAACAGCGAGTTGGTCCACCACGATTTTTCACCTGTCTGTTCCAAATATTCCCGTGTTTCCTCGCCTATTGCCTGCCCCTGAAGCATATCATACTGGCGCAGCGAGTTACCCTCCATAGCATCGGGGTGGAAGAATGCGAGCGATATAACCGCCATAACGGCAACTGCTATCAGCATCTGTATGATTTTGGGATTGCGCAAAGCCTGTTTGAATCTTTGGGTAAACGAAAGTTCGGTTTTATTGTCCTGAATCTGAGTCATAGTTCAACTGTTTTGAGGCGCAAAGTTAGTTATTATTATCTGAATCCTCATTGTTTTTGCAACATGTTTATTGCGAAATCGAGCATTGTGTCGACACCATTTGCCTCGTCGGCAGGGTCAAGATCGACTATACATCCGGGTGACGGGTCCACTCCAAATTCGGTCCAGTTGCCATCTTTATCGGTAATGGAGCAGGCCGAGAAGCGTATACCCCATCCACATGGAAGTTCTGATGAGAATGGCATGCCTGATCCGCCGCCGGTGCGGCTGCCTACGATCAGAGCATGGTCAATATTTTTCATCACCGACACAAAATTGTTGGCCGCGCTGAATGTCGAGCGGTTTACAAGAACGACAACCGGCTTTCCCCACATGATGCGTCCCTGAGCGGCAGGTTCCACATAATAGGGATAGGGTTCGGAAAAGTCATTATGGCCGGGTCCTGTTTTGTGGGAAATATATCCCAGAAGAGTCTTCTCGGTTACAAAACGGGCCGCAAACGGCTTTACGTTTTCAAGGTCACCGCCGCCGTTATCGCGGACGTCGATAATGATGCCGGCACACGTAGCAAACGCCGCCAGCACGGCATCAAGATTACCCTCGCCCACCGGACTTGAAAATGAATCATAGCGGATATAACCGACGTTTTGGGGAAGGATACCGTATGTCAGACCTCCGGCTCGATGATAGTTGAAGTTGAAATAATATTGCTCGATAATGCGGGCATTATAGTTCTGAGGATAATCGCTCCACCATTTACGATAATACGATACATCAAATGAAGCCGACAGGTTGGTGTGGCCATCGCGCAACTCGGCAAGCATGTCGGCACACACATCAAACAGTTCACGCGAAGTCATTTCTGATTTAATCTTAGGCCTGTACTCACGGTAGACCGCGTCCCAGTCGACTCCCTTTTCTTCAAAAAAACAATAGTGCTCGTCGACAATCTTCCAGAGAGCGTCAAAATTGCCCTCGACATCGTTGTCAAAATGATCTATCTTGTGACAACCGACTGTAAACGTCAGCAGTACAAGGAGAGTAAAATATGCAGTAATATGTTTCATATCAATATATTGCCGAAATTACACGTGTAGGAGCCGATATACCGCGACGCCTGTCAAAACCAATCCATTCACCCGAGACACCGACCACAACACTATGGGTGATCATGCGGGTGACTATATTGTTGACTTTGGTCGACAATATGGTGTTATGATATCCGAGACGGAGGTTGGTAGCGCCGAAACGAAGGTCAGCGGTTGCAAGGTTATCAAGCGAGAAATAGTTTCCGGGCCATGCGCCGTGGACAAGTCCGTGACGGTTGCCAAGATAAATTTCATAATAGAGTTCGCCATATCCCTGGGAGAAAAACACACCGGTAAGAGGAAGTGTGGGACGATAGCACAGCGTCAAGGGTAAACGACCGATACGTGTCGACCATGTCGCCATACCGGTGAGATTGACAGTCCACGATGCCTTGGCAGCCACAGGATTATTGCCGTTGCGAGTGGTATAAAGCGCTCCGAGATTGATTCCGGTCGAACCTCCCACGGCAAACTTCACCGGACTATTTACCGACAGTCGATACATCATAGCCCATCGGGCGGTAATCCCCGCACCCCATATTGTAGCGTTTCGGGCCGGATTTTCAGTATGATCCATCCCCACCTCAATACGTAGCCCCATCACCCACTTGTCGGGGTTGAATTTCATAGCCTGCATACGGTCATAGGCAAATGCGGCCGTCTGTCCGGTATAGCTCAACGGTGACAGATAGGTGTCGGTCACATGGCTCGACCCGGCCTCGATAGTGTAGGCCGACATAACCGGGCGCAATATCGTTTCCTGACCTGAAACAGCCGACGGAATCAGCAGCGCAACCGTCAATACTATTGCTGAAAAAAATTTTTTCATCATCAATCAAAAATATGTTTCTGACCGTTTATCTCGTCTCGGATTTCATCGTCGCTCTTCTCTTCATTATCTTGAAGCGAGTCGGCCGACTCCACTTTTCCGGTCTCGGGATTGACAATCAGACTCTGTTCGGTATCATCGGGTAAATCGTCGTCACCCTCGGTTGCCGATTCATCATTTTCATCGTCGGGAAGGCTTTCAAGCTCGGTGATTTTATCAACCTCAAACATGGTGAGACGCTTGCCTTTGGCACGGAATGACTTGACCGCTACAAAATCGCGGGCAACAACCTCGACCGGCGGCCGCTGGGCATCGTCTCCCCCAAATGTAATCTCAAAGCGGGCACCCGGCGCATCTGACAGATCAATCATGCGCGATTCCGGATTATCACCGATGAAGCTCTGACGACGCGAATTGTCCTCAAACGTGAAGCGTTTCAGATAGTAAAATCCCTGGTCGGCATCAAAAAGGATTGCGGTCCATGGATGATTGGGACGCAGCTTTTCAAGATGGAGTATATCCTCGTCAAAGTGGGTGGAATTGTCAAAGCCGGTAACACAATAGTCACCGTTCTTATAAATGACCAGAAGTCGGTCGGTGGGACCAAACTCACCGAGGAATCGGCCTCGGGCATCGTTGTTGAGACGTAGCACATCGGGGTCAAACCAAACCTTGAGACCTCCGAGAGTCGAGATTCCTTCTTTTTTGAGTTTGAAGCGATGAACCTCGTTACGGGTGACGATGTTACCTTGAGACTGCTTGCCCTTGATGGCGAGTTCCGAGAAATCGACATCTATCTGCAACGATTTAAGGCGTTGTTTTGGCTTGAGAATCACAGTAACGACCTCGGCCTCGCCGTTTGAGTTGGCCGAGAACCAGCAAATCTTTGATCCGGGCTTACCTTGAGTGACGTTATACTCCTTGTCGCGCGTCACACCGGTGACAGCAAAGCGCTTCATGTAATATGTCCCCCCTTTGCCGTCCTGATAGATAACGTTATAGATGGTGCGCAAGTCGTTGCGCTTAAACACGCTGACAAAGAGCACATTCTTCTCGACGGCAATTTTCTCGGCAACCTTGATGACCTTGTATCGGCCATCCTTGTAAAATATGATTATATCGTCAAGATTTGAGCAGTTGCAAATGTACTCATCTTTTTTGAGCGAGGTACCAATGAAACCCTCCTGACGGTTGATATACAGCTTTTCGTTGGCCTCGGCGACATTGGCAGCCTGGATTGTGGAGAAGTTACGGATAACGGTGTGTCGCGGATATTTCTCGCCATACTTGTCTTTGAGCGCCTGGAACCATTCGATTGTATAGTCGGTGAGACGTTCCAACTCGGCACGAAGATTTTTCATCTTTTCCAGACAAGAGGTGATATATCGGTCGGCATCGTCGGCATTGAATTTAAGGATACGTTTCATCCTTATCTCCATGAGACGCAAAATCTCGTCGTCGCTTATCTCGGTGGTTAATTTCTTGACATAAGGGAGCAGTCGACCGCGCACATGTTCGATTGCCATCTCGATATTCTCGCTCTGTTCAAACGCCTTGTCCTTGTATATGCGTTTCTCTATAAAAATTTTCTCAAGCGAGGCAAAGCGATATTGGGCACCTATCTCGTCGAGCTGTATCTGAAGTTCCTTGCCAAGCAGCGTGCGTGTAGTATGAACATTGTGGCGCAAAACCTCGGTAACACCCATGAAACGCGGCTTCTCGTCGTCGATAACACAGCAGTTGGGCGAAATCGAAATTTCACAATCGGTAAACGCATATAGCGCGTCGATAGTCTTGTCGCTCGACGTACCAGGCTGAAGATGCACCACGATTCGGGCAGTCTCGGCGGTTTGGTCCTCGACTTTCTTAGCCTTTATTTTGCCTTTCTCGACAGCCTTGACAATCGACTCGCTGAGTGTTTTGGATGTGCGTCCGAACGGTAGCTCGGTAATGGCAAGTGTCTTGCTGTCGATTTTCTCGATTTTTGATCGGATTCGTATTGCCCCGCCACGTTTTCCGTCATTGTAGCGGCTCACGTCCATGTAGCCGCCCGTGACAAAGTCGGGATAGAGAACATATTCCTCACCTCGCAGACACGCGATGGCCGCGTCGATTATCTCGTTGAAATTGTGAGGTAAAATTTTTGACGAAAGTCCAACGGCAATACCCTCGACACCCTGGAAAAGAAGCAACGGAAACTTGACCGGAAGCGTTATAGGCTCGCGGCTACGTCCGTCATATGACATTGTCCAGTCGGTGATTTTGGGATTATAGATGGTCTCGAGCGCAAATGTCGAGAGTCGGGCTTCGATATAACGGTCGGCGGCCGCAGGGTCGCCCGTGAGTATATTACCCCAGTTACCCTGAGTCTCAACAAGCAATCCTTTCTGACCAATCTGGATAAGCGCTTCATAAATCGACGCATTACCGTGGGGGTGGAATTGCATTGTATTACCCACGATATTGGCGACCTTGTTAAAACGGCCGTCATCAAGGTTTTTCATCGAGTGGAGAATGCGTCGCTGTACCGGTTTCAGGCCGTCGGCAAGATGTGGCACGGCGCGCTCGAGTATCACATAGGATGCATACTCGAGAAACCAGTTACGGTACATTCCTTTGAGCCGTCGGGGGTTGTCCGATGTGTCATCGGGCAGCGCTATGTGTCGGTCCGAAGTTTCATTTTCCAATCCCAACGGCGATCCGAAATCATCGGGATTGACTTCGTCGTTACCGAGGTCATCATTCAAAAACTCGTCGTCGGGTGTAATGATATCGTCACTCATTTAGTTATCGTGGGTATTTTATATTAATTATTTATCAGCGGTTTAAAACGCTTACTGTTGATTTTTCGCCAAGATACTCCATAGCGGCTCTAACCTGACGGGCGTTGCCGGGTACCACAGGGCCGGTATAGACGGGCGAATTGCTGTCGGGGTCTGTACCGTCAAGAGTGTAGCGGATGACAGCATCGCTATAGGGTGTGTTCATGTAGAGTTTACCGTCGATTTCCTTGATGCCGGGAGCTCTCAGGTGGAAAGCGACACCGTTTTCATGAAGTCGGGGCAACTCGCGTTCGGCAAGAATACGGTTAAACTCGGCGTTGCTATATGTTTTTTTAGAGTTCCAACCACGTTCGGCAAGTCCCAGCATTTTGGGGAACAGGTAGCGCTGAAGCTGTGGGTAACTGCGTATTGTTTCGGCAAACAGCTGGCCCTGGACGCCAACCACATGGCCGGTCAACTCGGGCGACGGAGGACAAAGCACATCGGCTTCGCCGGCGAGTGTACGGAATTCATCAACAATTCCGCCCCACAACAATCCGTTTTCCTCGCTGTGTGGTGCATAAATCTGGTCAAGATAGAAATAATCCACGTTGCTGAGGATAATGGGATAACCGCCACGGACAATCTTATGTGCGAGATTCTCACCTTTGGTATAAGCCGAATGCCACACGTTCAGGGCACCAACTCGAGGAGCAACCTCGCGGTTAAACTCGGCATCATAACCGCTGCCGAGCTCTTCCCAGCCATAAACCGGAATGCCTTTATCGGCCATCATGCGGGTGATGCGCTTGACATATTCGCCCTGAAGGCCGTGACGCCCCGAGACACCCTTATCGGCAGCCATCTTCATGGCCGATGCCGATCCGTCCCATGCACCCTCGGGAACCTCATCACCACCGATGTGGATACCGGGGAGCTCGACGCCGGCTTCACGATACATTGCCACCACATCGTCAAGCACGTGATCCATAAAGCGATATGTGCCGCCAAGGGCGGGATTCATCAAATTGTCATGGAAACTCTGAGCCGATGTATAAACCGAGGTATCACCATCTTCAATCAGGCGATAGGATGCATCACCTGTTTTGCGGAATCGGTTTTCCATCGCTATAACGGCGGCACGTGCGTGTCCGGGCGACTCGATTTCGGGAATAACCTTGATGCCGAGCGAGTCACAGTGACGGAGCAGATTGATAAAATCGGCACGTTTAAAATAACCGTTGGCCGACCCTTCACGCGACTTGGGATTACCGTCACCGGCAAATATCTGAGCAAGAAAATCGTGCTCGTCAAGAGTGAAACCGCGCCGCGAGCCTACCTCGGTGAGTTCGGGCAAACCGTTTATCTCAAGTCGCCACGCCTCGTCGTCGGTACAGTGGAAATGGAGACGGTTGAGCCGATAGTCGGCCAGCAGCTCCACAAGATTATTGAGGTCTTCGGGCGTCTGATAGTTGCGGGCAATATCAATCATCACGCCACGGTAACCGAAGTCGGGCCAGTCCTCGATGACAGCGGCGGGCAATTTACCACCGTTTGGAGCAAGCAGACGGCGGTCGAGCATGCGACGTGCCATAGCAAGAGCCTTTTCGTTACCGGCCTCGATAACAGCTTTATCGGGGGTTAGCGTGATTTTATAATATTCAGGATTGTCGGTCTTTACAATAACGGTCTCAACAGGTTTACCGGCCGTATAAAAGCCATTACCTGTAAGCGTTACTTTCTTGAACGACGGCACTATGTCGTAGGGATTCATCATGCCTGTCACCGCCAGAGTCTCGTTGAAATCATAGATAGAATCGGCATACATCATGCGGTCGGCATCGTTATAGAAATTGAGCGGCATCATCACCGACTCACCGGTGCGTTCACTCTTGACACCGGCAACCGCGCCGTTTTTCATCACCACATGAAACCCGTCGGGATTGTAAGCTGTAGTATATCCGCGGCCAGCCACCTCAATCTCGACAGTGACAGGCTCGTTGGTTTTGCCAAAGCGCTCGCTCCTGATGTAATAATAACCCGGGATAATCTCGACAACGGTATCGCCGGGAGTTAACGTCTTCATTTTTCGGGCAAACTGATTGAAACACAGCAAATCGACATTTTGTGGATTGTTTAGCGTGATTGAAAGTTTGTGACGAACCGGGTTACCATCCTTGTAGTTGCCCGACCGCTCATATTGAACAGACGGATTCTGAGCCAGTGATGTCATGGCCGATAATAGAAGCATTGATGCGATTTTTATTGATTTCATCGGGTTATATTGTTAGTAGTTATATCGTTATATAGATTGAGACAAGCATCCTGAAGCAGGTCGAGAACCAGCTCAAAACCCTCTGATCCTTCATAGTAGGGGTCAGGCACATAGTCATAGTGGCGACGGGAATCGGTTCCGAAAAACTCGCTCATGGCCACAATTTTTTTCTCGGCGTCGGGAGTAGGGGCGAGTCGACGCAGGTTTGACAAGTTGGAATTATCCATTCCTATTATGATGTCATAACGGTCAAAATCAAGCTCCTTTACCTGACGGCAACGGTGGTCGAGAATCAGGCCTCGCTGACGAGCATGCACACGCATACGGTGGTCGGGGAGATCGCCCACGTGATAATTGCCTGTACCGGCCGAGTCAATAACCCAGTCGGCACTATCATTATGCTCCTCGACAATCTGTTTCAGTACACCTTCGGCTGCCGGGCTGCGGCAAATATTACCGAGGCATACAAACAAAACCTTGACAGGTCGCTTTTCGTGCAGTAGTGTAAGCAGTTCTATGGTAGATTGGTTCATTGCAATGAAATATGATTCATCTGCAAATATACAAATTTTTAGAGCTAAATCAAAATAATTCGCGTTATCGGCTTCCGTCAATGATAGATAACGGGTAATTTGGAATTCGCCCTGTCGGGTTTCATAGCGGGAGTTAAAGTTGTTTTTCGTCTCCGACAAAAGTTGCGACTTTCATCCCGGTGGGCAATCTCCGATTATGACATGATGTATCACACCCCTCATTGTGATTCAAGGTATGGACAAGATATTTCTCGTCCTGCAAGCCCATGCCCATATCAGTATAAGTCAATGTAGTGAGATGCCTTAGACATGCAGTGATTGGTTAACCCCTGTTTGAGTAGTAAATTGCTATTCGTTATTTTTATTAAAATTTTAACCGGACAGCAGTGTGATATATCACGTCCTTACCCAAATATAGTATTTTAATAAAAAAAGGAGCCACGTCTCGCGACATTGCTCCCTCTGACATGTTGTAAAGTGTATACAGGGATGTGATTAAACTTCAATTAGCGTATCTTTTGTAACGCAGTTATATATGACATTACTAATTCTTTCTCTTGCTGCAAAAGTAAGCCTAAAAAATGAATAGTCCAAATTTTTAACTTTTTTTTGGTGAATTATTTTTAGACTTAACTATGCGTTATGGACTTGCCTTTGCTCGTCCATAACGCAAATGGTTGACTTAAAGTCCTTAGAGCTTTTAATCGATAATGTCAAAGCCGGTGTAACGGCGTAGGCACTCCGGGACGATGATTCCCTCGGGAGTCTGGTTATTCTCGAGAATAGCGGCCATGATACGCGGAAGGGCGAGAGCCGATCCGTTGAGAGTGTGACACAGTGCGGTTTTCTTCTCGGGGGTGCGGTAGCGCAGTTTGAGACGGTTGGCCTGATAGGTCTCGAAGTTGGACACTGACGAAACCTCGAGCCAGCGTTTCTGAGCAGCCGAATATACTTCAAAGTCAAAGGTGATTGCCGAGGTGAAGCTCATGTCACCGCCACAGAGACGGAGGATGTGCCAGGGCAAACCGAGGCTGTCAAGAAGGCCCTGAACGTGATCTTTCATCTCTTCAAGAGCGGCATATGAGTTTTCAGGTTTCTCGATGCGCACGATCTCGACCTTGTCAAACTGATGTAGACGGTTCAAACCGCGCACGTCCTTGCCATAGCTGCCGGCTTCGCGGCGGAAGCAGGCCGAGTAAGCTACATTTTTGCGGGGGAGCGAGTCGCCGGGAAGAATCTCGTCGCGATAGATGTTGGTGACGGGGACCTCGGCGGTGGGAATGAGGTAGAGGTTGTCTTCGTTGATATAGTACATCTGACCCTCTTTATCGGGGAGCTGGCCTGTGCCATATCCCGAAGCCTCGTTGACAACATAGGGGGGCTGGATTTCGGTGTATCCGGCTTCGTTGCCACGGTCGAGGAAGAACTGAATGAGGGCGCGCTGAAGGCGTGCTCCCTTGCCTATATAGACGGGAAAACCGGCACCGGTAATCTTGACTCCGAGGTCAAAATCGATAATGTTGTATTTCTTGGCGAGTTCCCAGTGGGGGAGAGCATCGGCGGGGAGGTCGGGCATGTGGCCGCCTTCCTTGTCAACGATATTGTCGGCTGCCGAACGTCCCTCAGGAACCATGTCACATGGTACGTTGGGAACCGAGAGAAGAATCTCGCGGATGCTGCGCTCGGTTTCATCGAGCTGGGCAGCGATCTCCTTTTGTGCTTCCTTGATAGAGGCAACCTGGGTCTTGGCCTGCTCGGCTTCTTCTTTTTTGCCTTCTTTCATGAGACGGCCAATCATAGCAGCCGATTTGTTGAGGTCAGCAGCGAGATTGTCGTTTTTGAGCTGAAGCGCACGGCGCTGATTGTCGAGGTCAATAACGTCATAGATGGCTTTTTGACCGTCAAACCCTTTGATAGCCAGGCGACGGATGATGTCGTCGGGATTGGCTTTGATTTGCTGTAATGTAAGCATTGGGCTATATCTTTAAAATGTTTTGATTTGCTTGAATCAGGCGAGAAGTTGCTTAACGAGAGTCGAAATCATGCGACCGTCGGCACGACCGGCAAGCGCTTTTGTGGCGACACCCATTACTTTGCCCATCTCCTTGGGCGATGTAGCACCGACCTCGGCGATTATTTTTTTGAGTTCGGCTTCGAGTTCCTCGGCTGTGAGCTGTTTGGGAAGGTATTCTTCGATAACGGCAGCCTCGGCAAGCTCGGGCTCGGCAAGCTCGGGTCGGTTGTTCTCGCGGTAGATGCGGGCACTCTCGTTGCGCTGCTTAACCATCTTGGTCATGATGCGAATGGCGTTTTCGTCGGTGAGGACACCACCCGCGCCTTCGGCAGTCTTGGCCTCGATAAATTCTTTTTTAACTCCGCGCAGGGCTTCGAGTCTCACGCGATCTTTAGCTTTCATCGCAGCCATTATATCGGCTGAAATTCTATCAAATAAATCCATAAGTCAATATTATTTGTGCAAAGATAGTTATTTTAATTTATTAAATCATCAGCAAGGGGCCTAAAAGTGAGCGGGTCGTCCTCAATCAGAGAACGACCCGCCGATATTGATAGAAATAAGCTAAGTTATGCTTTTTTGGCGCTGCGACGGCTCTCAACGAGGTAGGCAACGGGTGAAGCGATGAACATTGTGGCAAGAGTACCAACAACCACACCGAAGATCATAGCAAAGATGAAGCTGCGGAGTGAGTCACCGCCGAGCACGAAGATACAGAGGAGCACGAGGAGGGTTGTGCCCGATGTAATCACTGTACGCGAGAGGGTCGAGTTGATAGAGGTGTTAATCTGATCAAAGAAGCTCTTCTTGGGATAGAGCGCGATGTTTTCACGGACACGGTCAAAGACTACCACGGTATCATTAATCTGGTAACCGATGACGGTCAGGATAGCCGCGATAAAGTTCTGGTCAATCTCCATCGCAAACGGGAATACACCGTAGAAGAAGCTGTAGAGACCGATAATCGAGAACGCTGTGAAAGCAACGGCAGCAAGCGCACCGACCGAGAAGGCCACGTTGTGGAAACGGATGAGGATGTAGAGGAACATGGCGATGAGCGCGAGCACAACGGCAATGTAAGCGTCGTTACGCATGTCGTTTGCCACGGTAGGACCAACTTTCTGAGAAGAAACGATACCCTGAGTGTTGTCGGTGGTCGAGAACTGTTCGAGGGTCATGCCGTCACGGAGGTAAGGTTTAAGCACGTTGAAGAGCTTGCCTACGATTTCCTGCTCGGTTTCGGGGTTTTCTTCATTGATTTTGTAGTTGGTCGAGATACGAACCTGATTTGAGCTTTCGATAGTGATTACCGACACTGAAGAGCCTTCAAATTCGGGCTGGAGAGCCTGCTGAAGCTCAACTGTATTGACGGGGTTCTCAAAAGTGGCGACATAGTTGCGACCACCCGAGAAGTCGATACCCTGATTGAGACCGCGGGCAAAGAGAGAGATGATAACGGCGACGATGAAAACGCCACAGATAAGAGCAACAGCCTTGCGTTTGCCGAGGAAGTCGATATGGGTATTCTGGAGGAAGTTACGCGAAAGCTTGGTATCGAAAGTGAGGGTCTGGAACGCTTTAGTCTTCATGCCGAGGATAAAGACTATGCGGGTCAGGAAGACGGCGGTGAAGAACGAGATTACGATACCGATGATAAGAGTGGTGGCAAAACCCTTGATGGGACCTGTACCGTAGAACAACAGGATAAGACCGGTGATGATTGAGGTAAGGTTCGAGTCAAAGATTGCCGAGAATGCGTTGCTGTAACCGTCAGAGATAGCGGTGCGGAGGTTTTTGCCGGCGCGAAGCTCTTCTTTGGTACGCTCGAAGATGAGCACGTTGGCGTCAACAGCCATACCGAGCGCGAGGACGATACCGGCGATACCCGAGAGGGTAAGCACGGCCTGGAACGACGCGAGGATACCGAAAGTGAAGAAGAGGTTGCATACAAGACCGAGGTCGGCAATGAGACCGGGGATGATACCGTAGATGAAGCCCATCACAATCATGAGAAGCACGAGGGCGATGAGGAACGAGAGGAAACCGGCCTGAATAGCCTGTTTACCGAGCGACGGACCGATAACCATATCGGAGATGATGTCGATTTTGGCGGTCATCTTACCGCTCTTGAGCACGTTGGCCAAGTCTTGAGCCTCCTCAACGGTGAAGTTACCGGTGATTTGTGAACGACCACCCTCGATAGCCGAGTTTACGTTGGGGAACGAGTAAACATAGTTATCAAGAAGAATGGCGATTGATTTGCCAATGTTGTTACCGGTGATACGAGCCCACTGTTTGGCACCTTCGTTGTTCATTGTCATTGAAACGACGTTACCCTGAAGGTTGTCAAAGTCGGCCGAAGCGGCTACTACACAAGAACCGTCGAGGGCAGGATTGCCGTTGTTGGTCTTGAGTGCGATGAGACGGTAGAGTTCAACATCTTTTTTGGTGTTGCCAGAAACAGTGTCGTTAAACTGTACAATCTGAGGTTTAACCTCCCAGCGGAGTTTGAGGTTGCTGGGAAGATAGCGGCGGGCTTCAGCAGAGTTGAGAAGAGTGTCGATTTTCTCGCGGTTCTGAGCAAACGCATAACCGACGATTGGAGAATCGGCGCTTTCAAGATTTACAAAGTAGTTGAAAAGACCGTTGGGGTTTGAACGACGGAGTTCTGTATCGAGGTTCTGGAGCGCACCGGCAATTTCGGGAGCCTTGTAAGTTTCATAGAACTCAAGGTTGGCCGAACGGAGAAGAAGGTCGCGCACACGCTGGTGTTCTTTCACACCGGGAAGCTCGAGAAGAATCTGACCATCTTTACCCTGAAGCACCTGGATATTGGGCGAAACGACACCATAGGCGTCGATACGGCTGCGGAGCACGTTTGTAGCCGAGTTGTCCACACGGTCTTTTACCTCGCTTTTGAGAGTAGAGATAACCGAGTTATCTGAATCACCACGTTTAACGATACCGTTGAAAACGACCGACATGTCGGCATTGGGGTTGAGAGCGCGATAGCGTTTTACAAACTCCTGGACATAATCGTCGGTCTTACCGGCATTATATACCGAGTCGGTAGCTTCGATAGCCTGAGTAAAAGCCTTGTCGGGATCGGCATTTTTCATTGAACGGAGAAGGTCGGGAATCGACACCTGAAGGATGACGTTCATACCACCCTTGAGGTCGAGACCGAGGCCTACACCCCATTTCTGAACTTCGTTGTAGTTGTAGCCAAGATAGTAAGGCTGCTTGCCGAGCGAGTCGACGTAGTTTTTGTAAGCTTTGTTGTACTGGTCGGAATTAACTCCGGCTTCACCGGCAACCTTCACGGCATAATCGGCAGCTTTTCCTTCAAAATGACGGCTCGCAAACGAGAACGACAGGTAGAAAAGGCAGACAATAACCAGGAAAATCGCGATAACTCCGGCGATGACACTTCCTAAAGTCCCTTTGTTTTGCATGTTAAGTTAATAAATGTATGATTAGTTTATGATTTTAATTCGTCTTTTTTTCAGCTTGCAAATATACGAATTATCTTTTAATTACAACGTCAGACTCAGCGCTTTTTTATAATTATCGGCTTTTTGACTGTCGTTTTCTCTCTTTGTTTTAAATATTTTAACCTTTGTTTTTATTAAATAACTCTATCAGACTTCCCAAATCGGTCACCGTGAGATCAGCATCGGCCGATTCGGGACCTCGATTGTCACGGTTGAAATAGATTGTTTGCCACCCGGCAAGAGCACCCCCACTGATATCGGTCGATGGATTGTCACCTATAATCACCGATTCAGTGGCTGTTGTACCGGCCTTTTGCAAAGCATAGTCAAAGAGCCGACGGTCGGGTTTGTTTACCTCTATCTCATCACTCAGCACAACATGGTCAAACCATCCGTCGAGACCCGATGAACGGAGTTTTTTAAACTGGATACCTTGAAATCCATTACTGATAACCCCTACTCCATAACCTTTCTCACGTAGGACACCGAGCAATTCCCGGGCACCGTCGATGAGTGTCGAATGGCTACCGAGAATGTCAAGATAGTCGGTGTGAAGCACCGGCCACATCCTGTCGGCCTCGCCGGGATTGACACCGGCCTCAAGCAACGGTCTCAAAAAACGCTCCCGCTGCAGATATTCACGGGTTACCTTTCCTTGATTATAAAGATCCCACAGTTCATGGTTATGACGGCGATATGTGTCGCGCCACGTGTCAACGTCGCTGAAAAAGCGGTCAAGTTTATGAAGTTTGTAGACTGTTGCCAGCGACAGGTAGGAGTTGCCGGCAAAATCCCATATGGTATCATCGAGGTCGACCCACACATATTTAATACGCGCGAAGTCGAGAGTATTTGTTTCAGTTTTCATAAGATGGAGAAACAGTCGCTACCGGAAACGAATCGTCGTGACCGGGGGCCCGGTCTATTTGTTTTACTTTTTTTACAACCCGGATAGTGACGGGCAGTATAATTATTTCATAAACGGTTTTAAGAAGTGTTTGCGTGACGATGAGCGACACAATGACACTCACCGAAAAAATTCCACCAAACGCAATCGGGAAAAAGATGACCGAATCGATTCCCTCACCAAAAAGTGACGACACAATCGCACGGATTGAAAACCGGCTGTCTCCGTCGCGACGGCGCATATGGCTCATGACCATAGCATTTACCATCGAACCTGACAAAAAGGCCGCATAGCTGGCAAACATTATGCGCGGCACCGTGCCATAGATATCGACCATCGACTGCTGACGTGTCCACTCGGCTCCGCCAGGTAACATAAGTGCGAGCTGAAGCATGAGCGATACAAAGAGACCGGCCCCGAATCCGAGCCAAATCATCACTTTGGCACGTTTAAGGCCATATACCTCGACCACGCAGTCGTTGATTATGTATGAAACAGGAAAAACGATGACTCCGGCAGTGATTGTAAACCAACCGAGGTCTACAGTCTTGATTTCGATTAGATTGGCAATGATGAGACAAACACAAAAGAGTGTAGTCAGCACCACATAGGGAAGTGTAAATGTAAGTTTTTTCATAAATCTTGTTTTTAACGAGGTAGCAAGCACTCGGTGTTGTAAAATTGAGAGTGCAAAGTTACTAATTAAATTCAAGACTTCAAAACCACCCGCCGGGAGTCAAAAGCCGTTTGTACACAATAATTGTTAACGGCTATAAACCATTGTCAATAGTCGCTGAACAGCTGTGGCCTGATAACAATACCGGTCCTAAGCTGGCTATGATATTGCTTATAATCGAGCAAACCCTCGCCATATCCGCTGTAGAGCTGCATGTAGAGCGACCAGTCGGCTTTGCGCGTGAAACGGAAACTTACCTCGGCAGTTACGTTGTGATTGAAATTCCATCCTTGACGTTTGACAAGAATCATTCCGAATTTCCACCGGCGGTCATTGGTCATAACCTGGGTACCGATCTGATAAATTCCGCAATATTTTAAAATATCACGGTTATTGTCACTGTCGACAATCGGAATCCACACCTTGCCATGAATCATCAGATTATCGTCGACAAGGATGTTTGCTCCAAAAGTAACCTTGTTCCATGAACGTGATTGGATAGAATCGCGGCCGTTACTTTCATGCTCAAGCTGCATGCTCAACTTACCTATGTATCGGTTGTTGTAGAAAAGAGGTTTTGCAAGCCCTATACCGGGGTTAAAGTTAAGGTCGGTCATCGGTAATGATTCCTGAAGGACATTCCAGAAAACCTTTTGAGTATAGTAAAGATACAAGTATGTTCCCCAGGGAAGGGTCGAGCGTGTCAATTTCTGCTGAATCGAAATCTGGAATTTGACATTGGTATTCTCGCGGTTTGGCTTGTGATTGATTGCCGGACCGAAAATAAAATAATTGTCCTTGTAAAGACCAAAATATGGACCTTTGTCAAATTCGCGCCGCAAACTATCAGAATTGATTTTTTCGGCATTGACATTGGTGACAATCTGACCCGACAGCGACGTTGATGCCGCTGCTATTACAGCTAAAAATAAAAGAAAGAAACGATTAAATCTGGCTGACATAGAACTAATAGATGAAATTAGTGCAAAGTTAATACATTTTAACTGATTAAAAATATTCTATTAGTCGTTTTTATTGGTCATTATGTCACCATGGCCCTATATTAACTCGATACCGGCGGCCTTACACTTGGCTATCTGTTCATCGGGCCATATGCTTGCCTGCACCTCTCCTATATGGGCCTTTTGTAAAAGAAACATACACAGCCGACTCTGACCTATACCACCTCCAATCGAATAGGGCAGCTTGCCATCGACAAGGTCTTTGTGAAACGGCAGGTCGAGTCGGTTGATACAACCGCGTTCCTCAAGCTGTTTTACCATCGACTCGGGGCTCACACGAATACCCATCGACGACAATTCGAACGAACGTTCAAGAATGGAATCATAAACAATAATATCGCCGTTCAACCCTTTGAAACCATCCGAGTTTTCAGTAATCCAGTCATCATAGTCGGGTGCTCGGCCGTCATGTGGCTCTCCGGTCGCTTCAAGTCTGGCTCCAATACCAATCAAAAATATAGCCCCATATTTTTTTGCAGCCTCGGTTTCACGCTGTTGGGAAGTGAGACCCGGATACTGTCGGGCAAGTTGCTCGGCATGGATAAAAGTAATTTTTTCGGGCAGTCGGGGAGTGATGTGAGGAAACCGTTTATACACGGTCAGTTCGGTTTGTCGTATTGCATCATAAATTTTCTCGACGATAGCCTTGAGATAGGATAGATGCCTGTCATCCTCGCGTATTGTTTTCTCCCAGTCCCACTGGTCAACATAGAGAGAATGAAGGTTGTCAAGTTCCTCGTCGGCACGGATAGCATTCATATCGGTATACAGTCCATAACCAGGAGCAATGTCATATACCCCCAGCTTGGTTCTTTTCCATTTGGCAAGCGAATGAACAACTTCAGCTTTTCTGTCACCGAGATGCTTGACCGGAAATGACACGGGACGCTCAACACCGTTCAAGTCATCGTTAAGACCGGTACCCGACATGACAAATAACGGGGCTGTCACCCTTCTTAGATTCAAAGCTTCAGACAATCTTTTTTGAAAATCATCTTTCACAAGTTTGATTGCCACCTCGGTGGTTTCGGGTAAAAGTTTAAGCTTGTAGCTTTTTGGAATGATGAGTGCCATATAACAGTATTTTTTGCTTTATATTTTACATAAATTAAAACCATTTGCTTTTTTTACAGTACAAAAGTAATCATTTTGAAAGTATAATCAAAATTATTTTGGAAATTTGCTCATAAAAAATTATCCCGGCCGCCAAAATGGCAGTCGGGATAAAGCATTTATCTCAAAAATATCGATTATTTGAGAGGTTTAATGTCGAGTTTTACAGGTTTGATCATGTTCTCGGGAGCAAGAATAGTGTCGAGGTCTTCCTTGGTGAGGATTCCGTGCTCGAGAACGAGATCATATACGGGTTTGCCTGTTTCAAGAGCTTCTTTTGCAATTTTGGTAGAGTTCTTGTAACCGATAACGGGGTTGAGGGCGGTAACAACACCAATTGAGTTGTGAACGTGAGCACGGCAACGGTCTTCGTTGGCAACGATACCCTCGATACAACGGGTGCGGAGAGTTTCAAAACCGTTAATCATGAGGTCAACCGATTCGAAGTCACACTGTGCCATAACGGGCTCCATAGCGTTGAGCTCCATCTGGGCAGCTTCGCCTGACATGGTCACGCAGAGTTCGTTACCGATAACTTTGTAGCAAATCTGGTTCATTACCTCGGGGATAACGGGGTTAACTTTACCGGGCATGATTGAAGAACCGGGCTGCATTGCGGGAAGATTGAATTCGCCGAGACCGCAGCGGGGACCGCTGGCAAGGAGACGGAGGTCATTACAGATTTTGTTCATCTTCACAGCCACACGTTTGAGAGCCGAAGCATAACCAACGAGACAAGAAGTATCGGAAGTAGCACCAACGAGGTCACCTGAAAGTTTGATGTCCCAACCGGTGATTTTAGCGAGAGCGGCAACACATTTTTCAGCATATCCGGGCTCGGCGCAGATACCTGTACCGATAGCGGTAGCACCCATGTTAACGGTGAGGAAATCGTCGGCAGCCTCGTTGAGGTGTTTGATTTCGTCGTTAAGGATGCTTGCAAAGCCGTTGAAAGTTTGGCCAAGAGTCATGGGAACAGCATCCTCGAGCTGAGTGCGACCCATTTTGATGATATTCTTGAATTCTTCACCTTTTTTACGGAAAGCCTCGATAAGCACTTTGAAATGCTCAACAAAGCGAAGGTGAGAAAAATACATACCAATGTGGATTGCAGTGGGATAAGCGTCGTTGGTCGACTGTGCGCAGTTCACGTGGTCGTTGGGAGAGCAATACTGGTATTCGCCACGTTTATGGCCCATGATTTCAAGAGCACGGTTGGCAATAACCTCGTTGGCATTCATGTTGGTAGTAGTACCGGCACCGCCCTGAATCATGTCGATAGGGAACTGGTCGTGGTGCTGACCATCAAGAATTTCCTGACAAGCCTGAACGATAGCGTCGTGCTGTTCTTTTGTGAGAAGACCGAGTTCATAGTTAGCGTTGGCAGCTGCCATTTTAGTGATAGCCAGACCTTTGATGAACGCGGGGTATTCATTGAGATGGAACTTTGAAATCTCAAAGTTTTCGATACCACGGAGAGTCTGAACGCCATAAAGAGCTGATTCGGGAACTTCGCGAGCGCCGATAAGGTCGCTTTCAATGCGGAATTTTTCAGTCATATTTTTCAATTTTAAGGGTATTATAAGGTTATGGTTTTGAATTCGGCAAAGTTATGAATTATTTCCTTATCTATCGAGTTAAAATAAGTTAATATTAATCAGTTACACTCCTTTAAAAATCCAATCAGGGCTTCGCGTTCGGCTGCGGCTTGTTCGGTTAGGGTAAAGTGACCGGCAAGCGGAGCTGTGTAGAGAGTTTTTGGAGCCGTAACAATGTTATAAACAGTGTAAGTAGTGGTTGGAGCACAAGTCAGATCATTATATCCAAAAGCATAGAATCCGGGCACATTAATGTTACGAGCAAAGTTGACCGTATCATAATAGCTCAGATTTTTAAGCAGTGCAGGAGTACAATTATCTTTGTTCTTGAAAATGTGAGGCCAACCACCGGCGCGTCCGTTGGCATATCCGGCAAGGTCACTCATCGCCGGAAAATTTGCGGCTAGATATTTGACCGATGGATGAAGCGATGCTACTGCTATTGAAAGGTAACCGCCCTGACTACCGCCATAGGTAGCCACACAACCGTTGAACTGAGGCAGAGTCTCGATAAAGTCAATGGCACGCACCGCTCCCTGTATCACCTGCTTGTAATAGTAATCGTCACGGCGATCCATGTTGAGGGTAGGATAGGTTCCGAGTATGCCACCATCGAGGTCACGGTAAATTGAAGCATCGAGATTATTTGGAATAGCATGAATACCGACCGCCATAGCTATTATGCCCTGTTCGGCAAAAGAAATCGGGGCATCGATGGCATAGATTCCGGCACCAGGATATTGAACCATAGCGGGATATTTACCTTCGGCCTTGGGCATTGCAAGCATACCGTAAAAACGTTTGCGCGACGTACCTACGCTGTAACTTACCTGATAGACATCGACTGTTTTTGTGCATTTCTCAGGTAAAAGAGTCATTTCGGGATTAAGCTCCGGTTTGCGAGCCTGTTCAATATTCTTTTGCCAAAACTCCATGAAATCAGCCGGACATTGGGTTGTCGGCTCCAATTTTTCGGGAGAAAAGCCTATTGTACCTAATGCCGAATAGGTTTGACCGTTAATTTTACAAACCGCTTTACAACGAAGAAAACCCGGCATCTTCATAGTGCCACCCTTGACAAGAGCCTCACCGTTTTTAAGTTTTACAGTGCCGGTCTTATGCGGTTGCATCAAATCTTCGCTTATTTCATACTGCACCTCGGCACCGTCAATTCCAATATTACTCTCGGTACACAATATTTTAAACTCAACCTCATTACCTGTTTTGGTAATCCATCCACCTTTAGCGGGAGCAATGCGTAACTCAACAATATCGGTAACACGACCGGCATAACAGCATAGTGACAGTATGCCACACAATAAACATAACAGTCTTTTCATCATCTTTATATTTATAACATTCTCAAAGCCTGAAGCAATTCGATAGCCTCGATACGGTCAAGGTGACGACGACGGCCGAGTTCGGCGGCAAAATCGCGTGCTATCGACTGTACGCCTGAATGATTGAAAACGCGATTGAGATAATTATATGTTTTTTCAAAGATAGCATCAGCTTCCTCCTGTTCAAGTGAACAAGATTCCACACCTTCATTTGTAGCGACCACACGTATCATCTCGCGATCGTCGGCCGACGGCCGGCTTTTGCGGTTGACAATGCAGCGACAAAGAAAATCGGACAGTGTCATCGCTATAGTCATTTCATATTGTTTTACCATGCGGTTCCACATCAACCTGGCCGAAAATCTCGGATTTGAAACAAAATAAAAATCATTTGACAACTGTAATTTTTCTTCATCGTCAAGCGATATCATTTTAATAAACGGTTCACCGTCATAGATATAAAGACCAATTGCCGAACCGGCGAGTCCGTAACAACGGTCAGTTTCATCAATATATCTTAAATTGGATTCCATAAAAAATATAATGTTTATCTTATTATCAATAGTTTTCCAATAATTTTTGAATTGTCGGCACCCGAGGTTGCCAATATGTGATAAACGCCCGATTTCACTAACGAAACATTGAAAACGGCGCGTCCGCCTGTCGACATAACAGTCAATATATTGTTGCCACGGCTGTCAACAAGTTTTATAAGAGTGTCGGCAAGAAGATTGTCGACCGTTACATTACCGGTATATCCAGGCTTAACCGGATTGGGATATATTTTTACCCGGGTAAAGTCTTGGGCGGGTAAAGGTGCGTTGCTTTCAACATGAAAGAGCCCTGACGGTGTACCAACATAAATTACACCATTCTCATTATCGGCAATCACCGATTTTATTTCATCAGTTAACAATGGTGAGTTATCGGTTGTAAAATGTTGAAGCATAGCCGTACAGTCTTCATTAAAAAGATAAAGCCCCTCATAGCGCGAGGCAATCCACTTTTGACCCGCACCATCCTCGGTCATATCGACAACGACAACACCGTTGAGAGCATGGTCGGCGAGCGATGTCGAGTCGTCACGATTAATTTTAGGACGTACAACACTATCGGTGGGCCGGGAAAAGAAACTTTCCGGATTCTTTATATAAAATACTCCCGACGTTGTAACAGCCCAAAGCCGTCCCAGGCGGTCAACAAAAGTCCGGTAAATATAATCAGGTAAAAACGTTAGACCGTCAGTATCGGTAAAATTTGTTATGTGAAGTTTTTTACCTGTAGAACGGTTGTAAAATAAAAGACCTTTGCTATAGTCACTCGATGATACAACAATAATATCACCGACAGCTTTCACCGAACCGTCAAGCTGAACCGTGAACGGAGACACGTCGGCTACAATCCAGTCGGCTGTCACGGCGTTGCCGAGAGTTTTTTGGGCCGGTAACATCATTAATGCCGGTGATACATCATAACCGGCAACCACCCATAAATTACCATCTTCATCAAAAGTAAGCCCCTCGGCCGAGCAACCCCACCATTTTTTCAAAGGTGAATTTTTCTCATTATATATTATTTCAGTTTCTCCTTTTTTTACTCTTAAAAGACCATCGGTATAACTGCCAATAAAAATTGTAGATTCTTCACCGGGATGAGGAGCAATGTCGGTTATGTGGGCGATATTGTCAAACAACGTTCCGCTTTTCAATATATCGACCGGCGTAGGGGTGTTTTTATCTTCAAGCTCGCCGAGACGCGAATATGGAGTAACAGTTGCCGCTATTAAATTGTTATTAAGGTCAAACTTCAAAATATCGACCGATTTCACCTTTATCGCATCAGGAACATATGAGTCAGAGTTTACAACTATCGAATTATTTTTCTTTTTAAATTGCTGAAGTCCGCCATCAGTGGCCTTTCCCCAGTAATAATTATCACCGTCCTGAGCCATGATCTCAACATCATCACCAAGCTGAACTATTTCCTGAATCTCACCCGATTTGTCAAAAACAAAATAACGGTTATCAACAGTCACACCAAAACCACTGTCTTCATTTTTTATTATGCGGGGTGATTTAACAATTCCTTCAAACTCCTTGACCGAAACATTTCCATCCTGATCTATGTCATATCTTACAAGCTTACGACCCCTATCATTATCCGAGATTCCAAAAATTCTTTTTCCACCGGCTACCGGAAAAAGGTCCACACAGTCGCTGTAAGCTATTTTTTTCAATGATTCACTTATGCGTAAATCACTATTTTTAGAAATAACATATAGACTATGGTCAAAACATAAATAATAATTTTCGGGAGTCCCAATAAAAGCATTTATAGGCTTACGATAGTTACCTGAATTGACTATCCGGTCTTTTTTACGGTCAATGACTACCGGCCCGCTACATGTGGCTACGAGTAAGTTATCGTCATCAAAATATATATTTTCAATAACATTATCCGATTCCAGGCCCACATCACGAAGCGATGTTATTTCTATAATATCACCCGCCTTATCTATGATCTCTATATAACCGTTGTCAAGCGCCACTGCAACATGTTGTCTTGAACCGTCAATAAACAGCGATTTTACATTGCCTGTCAACTGTTTTTCATGACTCACAACAGTACTTGATTTTTCAAGTATAAATAAATTACCGGCCGAAACAAAATAAACCTCGGACGGCATCACTGCAACCTCGTCAGTGACAGTAAAGGAAGGATAGGCTGTCCAGTTAAAGTCAGCAGCGTCCATGTTGAAAACCAACATGGCAAACAAAAGCAATAACTTTAAACCAAGCCTGTCGTACATTTACAGATTCTTTAAAATTTCGAGTAAAGAGCGGGTAGCACGGCCACGATGACTGATGCTGTTTTTTTCGTCAGATGTCATCTGAGCAAATGTGACATCAAATCCGTCAGGACAAAAAATAGGGTCATAACCAAAACCGTCAGAACCTGAACGTTCTTCAGTAATTGTTCCGTTTACTATACCCTCGACAAGCTGTTCTTTACCATCGGCAATAAGAGCAATGACTGTGCGGAAACGGGCATGTCGATTCTCATGACCTTTCATGTTTTCAAGCAAAAGCTTCATGTTGGCTTCTGAATCGTGTCCGTCACCGGGAGCATATCGGGCCGATCTAACACCTGGCTGACCTCCGAGTACCTCTACCTCAAGACCTGTATCATCGGCAAAACAGTCATAACCATAATGCTCCTTTACATATCGTGCCTTGGCAAGAGCATTACCCTCAAGAGTAGGCTCGTTTTCAGGAATATCTTCGGTACAGCCTATATCAAGTAAAGAGGAGATAGTCAGTTTATCACCGACAATCTCTCTAATTTCTTGAAGTTTATGTTTGTTGTTGGTAGCAAATACTATTTGTTTCATAACAATAATTATCCCACCACTACATTGACAATCTTACCCGGAACTACAATAACTTTCTTGACTGTCTTTCCATCGGTCCATTTGGCGGCAGCTGCATCGGAGAGTGCTGTTTTTTCAACATCTTCCTTGCTCATGTCGGCCGGAACCTCGATAGTGAAGCGGGCCTTACCGTTGAACGATACAGCCATCTTTACAGTAGATTCCTTGAGGTATTCTTCATTGTACTGAGGCCATGCGGCATCAAAAATCGAATTTTCGTTACCGAGCGCATGCCAAAGTTCCTCGGTTATGTGAGGTGCAAAAGGAGCGAGTACAATCAGAAAACTTTCCCAAACCGAACGTGATGTACATTTCTGCTGGGTGAGTTCGTTAAGAGCAATCATAAACGCGCTGACCGACGTGTTGTAGCTGAAATTTTCAATGTCGGCACCTACTTTCTTGATGAGCTTGTGAATTGACTTGAGTGATTCTTTTGAAGGTTCCGTATCATCTATTACAAGCTTATCACCTTTATAGAAAGCTCCCCAAAGTTTTTTAAGGAATCGGTTGACACCGTCAATACCGTTTGTATCCCAAGGTTTGCTTTGTTCGAGAGGACCGAGGAACATTTCATAGAGTCGGAGTGTGTCGGCACCATAGCGGTCTACGATATCATCGGGATTAACAACATTGAACATAGATTTGGACATCTTCTCGACAGCATATCCACATACATATTTTCCATCCTCAAGAATAAACTCGGCATCGGCAAACTCAGGTCTCCACTGGCAGAATGCTTCAGTATCGAGAATATCGTTTGAAACACGGTTGACATCTACGCGGATAGGGGTGACGTCATACTGGTCTTTGAGCCCGTAAGATACAAATGTGTTGGTATCCTTGATACGATAAACAAAATTTGTACGGCCCTGAATCATACCCTGATTAATGAGTTTTTTGAATGGTTCGGGTTCACATACTTTACCGAGATCATAAAGGAATTTGTTCCAGAAACGGCTGTAGATAAGGTGACCTGTAGCGTGTTCGGTTCCACCAATATAAAGGTCAACATTACGCCAGTATTCGTCGGCTTCTTTTGAAACAAGCTCGTTGTTGTTGCGGGGATCCATGTATCGCAGGTAGTAGGCGCTCGACCCTGCAAAACCGGGCATGGTATTGAGTTCGATTGGGTAACCATCTTCTGTCTTCCAGTTTTTTGCACGACCCAACGGAGGTTCTCCTGTTTCGGTGGGAAGATATTTATCAACCTCGGGAAGAAGAAGCGGCAGCTTATCCATTTCCATCATCACCGGAATACCGTCTTTATAATAAACAGGGAACGGCTCGCCCCAATAACGCTGACGGCTGAAGATAGCGTCACGAAGACGATAATTGACTTTCACTTTACCGATGCCTGCTTCTTCAATAAACTTCTTGACACGAGCAATAGCTTCCTTGACCTGAAGACCGTTGATGTCAAGAATATCAGAAGCTGAATTGATAATAGTTCCTTCTTTGGCATCAAACGACTGCTCACTAACATCGGCACCCTCTATCAGCGGAATGATAGGAAGGTCAAATTTACGTGCAAAAGCGTAGTCACGGCTGTCATGAGCGGGAACGGCCATGATAGCACCTGTACCATAGCCGGCAAGAACATAATCGCTCACCCATACAGGTATTTTTTTACCGTTGATAGGATTGATGGCATAAGCACCGGTGAAAACACCTGTAACTTTTTTCTCGATGAGACGCTCACGCTCTGTTTTGTGTTTCACCTCTTTGAGATAAGCATCAACCTCGGCACGCTGTCCGGGAGTTGTCACCATATCCACATATTTGCTCTCGGGGGCAAGTACCATGAAAGTAACACCAAAAAGAGTATCGGCACGAGTAGTGAAAATATCAAATACAATATCGCTGTCGGCTATCTTGAATTTAATCTCGGCACCCTCGCTGCGACCAATCCAGTTGCGCTGTGTTTCCTTGAGTGAATCAGTCCAGTCTATAGTGTCAAGTCCGTCAAGAAGTCTCTGGGCATAGGCCGACACACGGAGACACCACTGATACATCATTTTCTGTTCAACCGGATAACCGCCACGTATAGAAAGACCCTCGCTCACCTCGTCGTTGGCAAGCACTGTTCCAAGCTGGGGACACCAGTTAACCATTGTATAACCGAGATAGGCTATACGGTAGTTCATGAGTGTGTCGCTCTTTTCTTTTTCGCTCATGGCGTTCCACTGGTCGGCCGAGAAAGTCAGTTCCTTGCCTTGAACGGCATGGATACCCTCGGTACCATATTTTTCAAAATGGGCAACGAGGTCGGCAATAGGCAATGCACGGTCGGCTTTGGTGTCATAGTAGTGATTGAACATCTCGATGAACGCCCACTGAGTCCATTTGTAATACTCGGGATCACACGTTTTTATTTCACGCGACCAGTCATAACAAAAACCTATCTTATCAAGCTGTGAACGATAACGGGCAATGTTGTTGCGTGTAGTTACCTCGGGGTGCTGACCTGTTTGGATAGCATATTGCTCGGCAGGCAAGCCATAAGCGTCATAACCCATAGGATGGAGCACGTTGAAACCTTTAAGGCGTTTATATCTTGAAAAAATATCAGATGCTATATAACCGAGAGGATGTCCCACATGAAGACCTGCACCCGAAGGATAGGGGAACATGTCAAGTACATAAAATTTGGGACGTGAATGATCAATGTGGGCTTCGTTGGTGTGGTTTTCTTTCCAGAATTCCTGCCAGCGTTTTTCGATTTCTCTATGTTTATATTCCATTATAAATATATTGTGTTGTTAATTTCTTTATTTTGACATCTCGAGCATGCGATTGATAGGCCGTACAGCCTTACGGGCTATTTCAGCATCAACCTCTATTACAGGCATCTCATATTTTAAAGAGTTGTACAGCTTCTCAAGAGTGATCAGCTTCATAAATGAACAGTCGTTGCAGGCACATGTCGAGTCATCGGGAGGAGCCGGAATAAATTCTTTGTCGGGACATGCTTCGCGCATCTTGAAAAGAATACCGCTCTCGGTTGCTACAATAAAACGACGGGCATCATCGTTCTTGGCAAATTCAAGCAACGCGGCGGTAGACCCTACTTTATCGGCAAGCAATACAATGGGTTTTCGACATTCGGGATGAACGAGAACTTTAGCGTCGGGATACTGCTTTTTAAGGTCAGCAATCTTCTCGACCGAGAAACGTTCGTGAACATGACAGGCACCGTTCCATAACTTCATGTTTCGTCCGGTGACACTGTTTATATAAGAACCGAGATTACGGTCGGGACCAAATATTATTTTTTCATCTTCGGGAAGCTGCTCTACAATTTTGCGGGCATTTGACGATGTCACAACAATGTCGGTGAGAGCCTTGACTCCGGCTGTAGTGTTGACATAACTGATTACTGTGTGCCCAGGATTCTCTTCAATGAATTTTTCAAAATCGGTCGCATTACAGCTGTCGGCAAGCGAGCATCCGGCATTGAGGTCAGGAACAATAACCTTTTTGTCAGGACAAAGAATCTTTGCAGTCTCACCCATAAAATGAACACCGCACATCACAACCACCGGCTGTTCAAGACGTGTCGCAATCTGGGCCAGCGCCAAAGAGTCACCTATGAAATCGGCCACCTCCTGAATTTCGTCACGCTGATAGAAATGAGCGAGGATCACAGCATCTTTTTCTTTCTTAAGCTTTAGAATTTCTTCCTTAAGATTCAGCTTTTCATCGACCGGAGCATCGACATATCCTTTTTCGACATCCATTTTATATTTAAAAAATTAAGTTTTTTGAAAAAAATTAAATTCAAAGAATAATAATAAAGCCTGTCGATTGAAGTGATAACTTTAAGTCTGTTTTCTTGTTTTTTAAGTTATGAAACTATTGAAAACGGTTATCTACATGTTATCAAATCAGTTGACGTTGACTTTCAATCTATTAGTTAGTTATCAACTTTGTGTTAATAA
>JAIDNJ010000138.1 GCA_029063895.1 Muribaculaceae bacterium
GATGAAAGAGGCTGTGTCAGAATAAACATTTAATAATTTTGTAGGGACGTGCCTTCGGCACGTAAGGAACGCAAATCTCTGTTAATCAACCACTACGTACCAAAGACACGTCCCTATATCAAATACAGAAACAGCGCTGTGCCATTTTGAACTGCACTCCAAAAGTTTTGTGTCCAACTTTTGGGGGTCACTTCATTTTGACACAGCGCCTTTAATGGCCTATTAAATGAAAAGAGTTTATAATGTTAGGCCGGCAGAAAAAAAGAATTTTCAAAGAAGTACCATACGCCCTAAAGTCATAAGTACAGCATACCCCAGGACAAGTCCGAAAGCGCCCATGATTAAACCTGTGGTAACCATGTCCTTTTGCTTAATGAATCCGGTTGCGTCGGCAAGAGCATTAGGAGGCGTTGAAATAGGCAGAATCATGGCTACCGACGAACTGATTGCCACCCCGATGAGCAAAGTACCTACACCTCCCAGGCCGGCAAGCTGTCCACCCATGCTTCCCCCGGCTATCGCGAGAATCGGGACAAACAAGGCCGCCGTCGCGGTATGAGAAATAAAATTTGCCATCAGATAGCACAACAGGCCTGAGCCAAATACTACTACCAACGGAGACCATGTGCCAAACGGTATAGATGTTATCAGGTGTTGTGCCAGACCTGATTCCTGAAGTGCAACACCAAGAGCAAAACCTCCGGCAACCATCCAAAGTATACTCCAGCTTAATTCTTCCAGATCGCGTTTTGTGATTATACCGGTTACGCACAACACCGCCACCGGGAGCATCGCCACGACATTGGCGTTTACGCCTGTCACCATATCGCACATCCACAAAAGCACAGTAACGGCAAATGTGATATAGACAACTTTGTCTTTCCAGCTTGCCTCATGGTCGCTTTCTATTCCAAGATGTATCTCTTTTTGCTTGAATGGGAACATGGTTTTAAGGATAAACCATGCGATAAACAGGAGCAACAGCGCAAGCGGCAACATGACAAGCATCCATTGACCAAAACCTATCCCGAGATTCATTCCGTCAGGGTCATTGAGATATTTCAACGCTATTGCATTGGGTGGTGTCCCTATCGGCGTGCCGATACCTCCAATATTAGCTCCAATCGGAATTGCAAGTGCAAGTCCGATTTTACCTTTGCCGTCGGCAGGCAACGCTTTAAGTACGGGCGCAAGAAATGTGAGCATCATGGCGGCTGTGGCGGTGTTACTGATGAACATTGAGAAAACCCCTGTGACGAGAAGGAATCCGAGCATCACGTTTTCCGATTTAGTTCCGAATGGTGTCAGCAACGCCTTGGCAAGTTTCACGTCAAGACCACTCTTTGAAGCAGCTATGGCTATAATGAATCCACCGATAAACAACATTATTATAGGGTCGGCAAAACAATGTAGTATCGCCTTGTAGCTCACAAGTTTGCCAATATTGTCACTTTCACGCATGAACCATAACGAACTGTCGGAAGCACAGAAAAGAAGTAATACCACGACAACCAGCGAAGTGGTCCAGGCCGGCACGGCATCGAAAAGCCACATAAGGGCGGCAAATACAAAAAAAGCTATTACACGTTGTTCGACAACGGTCAATTCGGGGATACCGAAGAATGATGACGGTACAAGCCAGCAGAAGAGTGTGGCCGCAATCGCAATGCCAAGTTTGATGATCTTGATTTGAAGCGGATTATTGTTTTGCCGATGTTCTTTTTTCCATTGATGATACTCATCGACCAGTTGAAATCCATGAAAATTTTTAAACATAACTTTATTTCAATGCTATTATATTGTTATTATTAATCATTGCCGACAGTGATTCTATCTTAGACCATTGGTCATTGTAGTCAAGTCCGCGGGAAACGTATGTTGACAGATTAAAACCGGTTTTAGGACTGACCGCAATGGAAGCGGAATTGATATACCGCCCGGCTTTCTCCACAAAACGGACAATAGCATCTTCGTCATCGGCAAATGGAGTATGCGCGTCGATTACTCCAAGAACAATTTTCTTTCCGGGAGACACATGGTTTAGAATCTCTAATGAATAATCGTCAGCTATATCAAAAGGCATGAAAAACTTGTCGGCATTTACCTCTGACAATATGCGGGGCATGATGTTGTCGGGATATTTTATATATTCCCACTCAGGAACTATAGTGTCACCGCCTGAAAGATATATCGCTTTTTCAAGGTCAGAAGGCATTCCGGTCAATACACCGTTCAACAGCTCTATTACCAAGTCCTGTAGCCTCACGGTGTCAATGCCTCCCTGCAAAAGCCGTTTGGTGAAATTATCCTCACATAGACGGCCACACACTGTATCATCCAGGACGATACTACGACATCCCGCTTTATATAAACTGATGATGGTTTTTCTATATGCATCCGTTATGTCTGTCACAAGGCTTGCAGCATCAGGATAGAGACGTTCAGGGTGTCCGTCGGCCATAAGAAGGAGTTTCATATACAACTCGGCCGGCGAGGGAATAATCTGTCGGCATTCAGCTCGCCAGGCCACAGCATCAGCCATAAACCTGAAATCATCTAAATAAGAGTGGAACGGATTATAAGAGATGCGCCCTGTGAAACGCATCAAATCGGTAAATGTTGTCTCGTTTGAATACACATGCCCACTGTCCCGACATTCCTTTATAATACCCGAAAGTCCGAAGAAAAAATCCTCATTCCAGTGTTTCCAGCGTATACCTCCCGAGGTCACATGTTTTAATCCACAATCAAGCTGCCTTTCAATAATATCGCGGACAGCCTCATTCTCAATCGTTTTCAATCGGCCGGCTGAAATCTGCCCTCGCTCATATCCGGCGCGTGCAGCAATTAATCCGGAGGGCGGCAGATAGATTCCGATTACATCAAATTCCATTTTGTACGAGGTGATAATGATAAAGTTAAACAATCAGTTTCAACATGTATCATCTTTCGCGATTCACGCGGTTTCAATGCCTCGCATATCACAAGAGGCAAAGCCTTTTGGACTTCGCCGGCGCAACCATAGGAATGTTTTGCATATCCTTGCTGTTGGTTGCAAATGTCTTGTATGTCAGTTGTCGCTATCATGGAATCCAGTCCTCGGGATTAATGATACAATGGTCCCGGCAGGTCTCCTGACTTGTCCTGTTTCCGTAAGCCTTCCCGGTCATATCGTGACCAGTGACTGTAATCTACGGAAATCCTTAGCGGACTCACAGTAGCGGGTCTGTTCAGGATTCTCACCTGATTCCCTTTTAATTCGTGGTATATTTCGATACTCACGAAACCTGAGACGGCGCAAAATTACTCAAATTTATTCAGACGACAAACGATAAAGGGGATTTTTTTAACCTTCTTTTACCGATGTCGCTAATTGTACGTTATAGATTATGACTTTTTCTTTCGGAACTTGGGTGTTATGCCCACAAAAAACTCGAAGTTGATGCCTGGCATGGGACGCGACAGGACTGAAAGATAGTCCTCGTTGAAGAGGTTATTCACCGCCAGTTTCAGCTGAAGATTGACCGGCTTGAACGACAGGCTTTTTTCGAGAGAAACGTTGCTCATGTAATACTTCGGGAGGTGTCCCGTGATAGTATAATCATTACTCGACATGGTATATCTCTCTGAATAGTAAGCCCATTTATACAGGAAGCTCCAAGACTTCCATGTAAGACGCCCCGTGAGCGAAGCCGAGTGTTTGGGGACGTATGGGAGCTGCTTGCCCACCGACTGGTCGGCAGGCGACATCTTCTCACCCTCGTTGATGGAGGGAGTCCACGAATAAGACCCGTTCAGGTCGAAAACCCACCCCTTGAAAGGCTCGAATGCGATATTCAGCTTTCCCTCGATGCCGTAGGCGTGTACCTTCTTGACGTTGCGTGGCGAGAAGAATCCTTTGGTTGTGGGAAGCCAGATGATCCAGTCGTCGATACGGCTGTCAAACCATGTGACACCGCCACCCATCGACACCGGGAACGGAGCTTTCCAATTAACATCAAACGATGCACCGGCGTCATACGTCCACCCATGCTCGCTCTTCAGGTCAGGATTACCGCCGGGAAGGAAATAGAGGTCGTTGAGCGTAGGGAACTTGTGATTGCGCGACACCGACGCTTTCAGCATGACGTTTCCTTTTCTTGACAGAAGACCGTCGATGAAGAATGCCGGGATTACGGGAGCCCATTTGTCGCCGAACATTTCCTGACGCAGCACAAGCGACAATCCAACCGGCTCGACGGGCTGCCATTTGGCCGAAGCGGAGCCTGAGAGCTCGATACGCCCCTTGTCATAGCCGACTATAGCCTTGTCGCCATCCTGAAGGATTATATTCTTGTCCTCGGAGCGGACGAAATGCTGATGTGCCGAAATATTGGCCGTTAAATACCATTTTTCAGTAGGATTATATTCCCCCTCGGCCTGACCGTAGAACGTGTTTACCCTGCTTCGTGAACGCGTCATGGACGACCAGTTGTTTTCAGCGACCTCACGCTTGTAGTCATACGCCATCCACGTGTGGATATATCCCCCTTTGGCTCCAAATTTCCAGTTGTGGCGCATGTGGTCCCACGACAGTACACTGCGGAGGGTCTGTTCACGCTGACGGTTCTCAAAGTTGCGCTCGTTGCCGTAGTCGGTGGTGAGCATAGGCAGTTCGCGGTTGGAGTTGATGTACCAGGCGTTTAACCCGAACCGGTCACCCTTATTGGTGTTATAGTAAACCTCCTGCAGCGCATGAAAATCCTTGTAGGCACCGCTGCGGTTGCGTTCGGTGGGGTGATACTGACCTATTATGTTCTTGTCATCGTCATAGATGTTCACTTTCTTGTCGTGGTTGATGTACTTGTAGTCGTTTGGTGAAGACGAATAGACTACACGGCTTGAAACGTGCCAGTGTTCACTGCCATAAGTAAACCGGGCGAACTCGTCAAAGGTGCTGAACGAACCCACTCCCTGCACATATTGCAGATTGACCCCTTCAGCCACATCGGGAATAGTACCGAGTTTGACAAGACCGCCCAGACCGCCGCCTGTCTCGTTGACCGATGACGTGCCGTGGAGCAGCGATGCCTGGTCTATGAAGTAGGACGGGATTGTCGAGAAGTCGGTCATACCGAGCATGGGGTTGTTGATGCGCATGCCGTTCCACGTTACCTGCGTATGGCTCGGTGATGTTCCGCGGAAGGCGACCGTTGATAGCGTGGCTCGACCGTAGCTCTTGACAAATACCGACGAGTTGAACGTAAGGATGTCGGCCATTGACAATGCGATATTCTCTTTCAAAGCGATAGAGTCAAATGTGGTTTTCTGCACCCCAATCTCTTTCATCGGACGCTGTCCCCAGAAGATCACCTCGCGCAGGTTGTGCATCCTCTGCGCATTTATATTAATGCACAATGCACAATTCACAATGCACAATAAGAAAGTGCACGATACACGATTTACGATGCATAATCGTGCATCGTGAATTTTATGAATCATCATGTTTTTTTTAATGTAGTTTTAACAATCGAGGTCAATAATCTGATTAGCCGCTTACAATCATCAATCATACTTTGGAAACCATCATTTGAGATATAGCCTGTTTCAAAAAGCAACTCAAGCCAATATTCTGATTCGTTTGCCTCCTTTAATGCTATATTCATCTTGGCTCCGAAATCAGCTCTGCTTTGACCTCGAAGCGCCTCCTTGACATTAGCTCCAATACTCGTTCCACTCCGAAGTAACTGTTTACATAGAACGAACTCCTTCTTGGAATTAGACAGATGTTGGTAAAGCCTGATACATCTTATTGCAAATGCCTTACTCTCAATAGTGATTAAATTATCTTTATCTTCTTTCATTTTCGATACATTATTCACGGTTCACTATACGAAGTTAACGCTTTTTGGCAGACTGGACAAATTTATAATGCACAGTACATGATGCTCAATGAATAATCGTGAATTGTGAATTGTGAATCTTGGCAGACTGGACAAAATTTATAATACACAGTACATGATGCTCAATGAATAATCGTGAATTGTGAATTGTGAATTGAGAATCGAGTAATTATTTCCAGCAGAATGCGCCGGGGATGATGCCGACATAAAATTCATCGATCAGTTTCCCTTCGGGCGAGTATCGGTAGATCATGCCCTGCTGTTGGTAGTCGATGGCATCGGCTACATACACTTCGCCGTTCACAGGATTTACCGTAAGCCCGTAATACTTTGTGTCGCGGTATTCGAGGAAAGGACGGACAGGAACACGGTTTGCCGTCACGTCCATACTCCAGATGTCGTTGTTGATCCAGTACAGTCTGTCACGCTCGCCGTTGAGCTGCAGCTCGCTCGGAGCATCCCCCTTCTTGAACTTGAACTGCTTCTCCACCTTAAACGTTGACACGTCGATACAATAGAGCGACGGAGCCTCATAGCCGTATGGCGAGCCTTCATAACCGCCGTCGGTGATTGTCCACATCTTGTCGTTTTTATCCAGGACAAGCGACGTAGGCTGAATGCCGACCGTCAGCTGGTCTACCACCTCGTCTGTCTCAGTATCTATTTTGATGATGCGGTTCTGATAGCTCCAGCAGTTGCAATAGACATACTTGCCATGTTGCACCATCTGTTCCGTTGAGCCGCTCTCCATCGTCATGTCGGGCACCTGAATGTAGCCCGTAATTTCATATTTCTTGGGATTGATAATGAAAATGCGGTTGTCCCAAAGCTGCGTAACGTAAGCTTTTTCATCGCTCAGGAAATGGATATAGCGCGGAGAGGTCAAATCCTCGATGCGCCCCAGCTCCTTGAAAGTATTGAGGTCGATAGCAAAGATGACATGGGAATTGTTCACCACTATCCAGCCTTTGTTGTCATAGATACTCATGGACTGAGCGACATCACCGAGTCTCATTCCGTTTGCGCGGAAAAACACCTCGTTCTGAACCTGATTCGTTGCCGGGTTATAATAGGAAAGCGTCGCGTTTCCATACTGGAAATTACCCTCGTTGGTAATGAAAAGTCCGGAACCTGATGCGTTAAAGTCCTCAACCACATCACCGTAATCCCACTCCATGCAACCGGTCAATGACACGGTTGCACAGAATAAGATGACAGAAAGAAAGTAAATATTGATAACCAGTTTTTTCATTTTCTCGACATATTCAGGTCTTCAAAGCCAAAGACCTCGGTTGAAACCTCACCAAGCCAGCCGGCTTTTGCGTTTACGCCGGTCTGAACCTTTATAAAGTCGATATATTTGAGATTCACCACCGTTTGATTGGCATACATGGCGTTGGCTATCTTGAACCCGTTACGCTGGCCCCCCGAAGTCGCCTTGACAACATCGCTGCCCATGTTGTCAACATAACCCCAGTCATATTTCCACAGCTCCCAGTATCCCGTTGACGAGTCCATTGTCACTCGCGATTCAAGACGGGTGCCGCTCAGCGTGTAGCTCTCATCCGTTATCCATGCCGGATAATAATAGTTTTGGGTATGATAGTCGGCAAGATAGTCTATTGTTCCCGACGCGCCCAGGTTGTCGGTCCACTGAACATTCATCCGCGGAGCCGACGGACGGTAATAGGTCACGGCATAGTCGGTGATTGTCCCGGCCTGTCCGGTCTCGCTGCCGCGCAGCTCATACCATTCGTCGTCGGGCAAGCCGTTGCCGTTGACATCCTGCATGACATACACGATTCCGGGTTCATTTGAGCCCCCTTCACCGGTCAGAGCGTTAAAAAACGCATTACCCGATACCGCAAAATCATACTCGGCGCTCCCTTTGGCTATACTGTGGTCAAAGCCCACGACTATATAGCCACCAAAGCCCCCGAGCGACACAAAATTATTATCGGCCAATCGCTTCCGGGCCCACTCATTGGCACTCTCAAGCGTTGTTTCGTTGCCCGTCATGCCTCCGGTCTGGGTCTCGCCTATAAACTGGCCGGGAGCCGGAATCCATTCAAAGACCTTGTTACATGTCGCCAGGCTCGATGCTGTGGCTGCACGGTAACGCGATTCTTCGCTGCCGCTGACACACACGACCTTCACGCTCGCCGACACTCCGTTGTCAACCGTAACCGTCACCTGATAGTCACCCGCCACGTCGGGAGTGAACATGAACACCGGCTCGCTGCACTGTTGCTTCACACCGTTAACCGTCCAGCTCCATTGGGTTGGAGCGATCCCGTTGACTATCGGCTTCAGACAAACGCTCCGGCCCGCAAACGTGTACCGGTCGGTCGACTCGAAAGAATACCCGGGGGTGGGGAACGAGAGCTTTTCAGGCAGTTTGTTAACCACGGTGATTACAAATTCGCGGGTATCGCTGCCGTCGATATTACGGGCGGTCACACTCACTCTGTATTCGCCCGTCTCGGCAGCATTGAACGTGTAGGTCAGCTCGTGTCCAACCTCTACGCCGTTCACGCTCCATGTCACGCCAAATCCCTCGATATTACTGTTGCTTATCTCGGGAGTCAGTACATAATCGATATTTTTGGCAATAGTCAGCCCCTCGTCTCCCACAGGCAACGATATCACCGGCTTGGCCAAATCAACCACCTCCACGAGCAACTCCTCGGAAGCGTGACCGTCGTTGGTCGACACCGCAATAGTAACATAATATTTACCCGTGACATCCCACGTATAGGTCAGCACCGGTGTAGTTGCTATCGTCTTGCTGTCGATTTTCCATTGATAAATCGCATCGGCTCCACAGTTTTTATAAACCGGAGCTATTTTAAGCTCGCGGCCCACTTTAGCAGTATAAACGCCTGTCTCACTGTCAATTTCAATCTCCGGAGCCGCTTTAACCTCGATTACATCGTCTTTTGTACAAGAAAAAAGGAGTATTGCCCCGGCCAAAAATGCCGGAACAATACTCTTCACGATTACAGATGGTTTCATTAAATTATTACAATAAACTCATTACCATTCGTCAAAATTTGAGGTAAACCATATACCTGCGGGCCACGAAGCGCCACTGACACTATATTTGTTTATCTGCTCGAGAACCCCGCCGCTAAAGTCATATTCATCAATCTGACCGACGTACAGCGTTCCTTTTGCTTCATTATAGGCAAAAGCGTTATAGAACGATACCGAGTTCATCGTGGTGGCGGTGTTGGTTTCAAAGTGATATTTTACAACCGGGTTTCCTGATGTAGCGAAGAAGATATAATCGCTACCTGCACTCACGGCTGCGGGTGACATGACCGAGCCTTCACCCATAACTATTCGTGCCGATTTTTGTGCCACGAGCTTCATGTCAGAGGTAAGTTTGGCAATCGTTTTCTGATTATCGCTCAAAGACGATATCGCCCATACGCTTCCATCGCGGCTCGGCAACAACTCCGAAATGTTGAAGTCCAGTGTAAGCACCTTCTCTCCGATTTTATGGTTTGCCACATCCACAAGATAAATATCTTGCTTGATTGCAGCGTATGCCTTACCTTTACGGACAACATAGGCATTTACACTCGTTCCTGCTCCTTCGGGGAAAATCATCTCATCGTATGTGCGGTTAACCATATCAAGCACGCCGTTGGTACTACCATTTACCGACATCTGGTTACTACTCTTGAGAATGGCATAACGCTCGGTTGGTACATAAATTTCTCGAGGCCATTTGATTTTATTTTCAAAGAAATCTACATTATACGAATCGATCTTTTTCATGGTGCGTCCGTCCATAATTGTAACGAGACCGCCGCCGTTGGGCACGCCGTATGCCGTGTTCTGACCATTCTGGGCTACAATATAAATCTTGCGGTCACGCAGGAAAAGTCCCTGACTTACGTTGCCGAGCTGGGCACCGCCGTTATTTTCACGGAAAAGTTTGTTATAAACAGTTCCGCCGTCACTGATAAACGAGATCGCTCCGTTTTCACTTGTCATGTTACCCTCAAAAAGGAGGAAAGCCCCGCTGGCATAGCGCTCGGTTATCTTGATGGTCTTTTCAAACGGATATTTTTCATCACCGCGACTTATAACAAGATTTACCTTAAACACCTTGCCAATCTCGGTCGAGCCGGGGAAAGTATAGTCCTTATCGGTTGAAACGACCTTGCCGTCAACGCTCCACTCATATTTTGCATTTTCCCAGTCACAGACCGCATTAAGAGTTATAGTTTCACCCTCGCCTATCTCGGTTTCAATGCCGGCAAGACGGAGGCCGAATCTAAAGCCTGCATTATAGACATTTACTTTTTGTTTAGCCTCAAATTCCTTGCCGCTGAGATTAGCTACAATAAGGCTCACTTCATAATCACCAGGTTCAAGTTTGACAAAATCAAGTGTAGCCGAATCACTCGCCTGTTTTCCGTCAACAAGCCATTTATATGATACCACTGAATCACCGGCAACTGTTGAAGCGAGTTTCAGTATTTTTCCACATTCAACCTTGGCTTCTTCATCATCGGGCAATACAATAGCCACATCGATCGGGCCATACTTTACATCGACTGTAAACTCATCGGTTGCCTGACCCAATATATTGGAAACGGTGAGGCTCACCTTGTGAGTACCGGTAAATGGAGTGTAGAAGTCAAGATCTTTGTCGGTCGATGTCCAGGTTGAGTCCTTGCTCTCGATGGTCCATAGATAATCGACATTGTGCAGACTGTGGACATTTGCCTTTATTACGGTGGGATTATATCGCATAAGCTCTTCGCCGGCAGTGCGGTCTATTGCCACGGCGATATCGGTACCCGGTTTTACCACAAGCACCTGGGTCTCGGCTGTGGCAACACCTTTATTGTTTTTGGCGGTCACGCTAAGGTTATAGACACCCTCGGCATTTTTGCGGAAGACATACGCGCGGTCGGTTGCGACCTCCTTGCCGTCGACTGTCCAGCTATAAGTTAGAGGGTCAGTACCTGTTACTTTTATTTCGGGGGCGAGAGTTTCGTTTATCTCAACCGAAAATCCGTTCTCAGGCTCCACAAACTGCACCGCCGGAGCCACGCCATAATTATCGTCATCATCGTTGCTGCATGATGTCATGACACTGCACGACATCACCGCAAGGAGAAGCAGATATAAATATTTTATTTTTTTCATTGTCTATGTTAATTTCTATAGATGTATTGATAAATGTAATCCGGTCTTGATGTCTCAAGTTTATTAAGTATTGTTCCGGGATCTTTAACCGAATAGATACCTACAACACTCCCACCAAAAAGATTATCTCGCCAGTGAGCAAGAATAATACCATCAGGCATTATCTTGAGATTCTCGGTACCTTCCGGCATTATATAATTGGTATTTGGAGCTGCCTGATTGTGAGAGTTTATATCGGCAAGGTAGGTGAAGGGTTGTCTGCTCCTATCCTCTGACGTGAGCGTCACACGTCCGAGAAATCCGTCGTTGCATGTGTAGATATAATCATTATAAATAGACATATTACGTGCATACAAACGATTACTATCTTTTGTACCGATGAACATAGTTCGTTTACCTGTCAAAAGGTCATAACAAATAATATACGATGAATTACTCTGGAAACGTATCAGTTTGTCATTACCAATAGCATACGTTTCTCTTTTATCCATATTTGTAAGGTAAAAGGAATCGGTTATTGTATAAAGTAGCTCTCCGGTTGAGCCATTAAAAGCACTCAGCTCTTTATCATCGCAGAGCAAGTACAGACGACCATTATGAGAAAAAATAGTATTAAGCGTTGTTTTATCCTCAAGATCAAAAATGCGTTTCTTCTCTCCGGTATTAGAATCGATTATATAAAGTCCATCAAGATCCTCACCCTTGTATTTATTATCGGTAATTTTTACCGCATAAAAGATATTGTCGTTTGCAATAGCCATTTTACCGGTTTTTACGGCACCTTGAAACGAAATTTTCACCTCTTTCAGCTGATGTAATGTCTTAAGGTCAATAACACTGAATGTTCGTTCTGCGGTACGGCTTGAACCGGAGATAACATTTTTACTTGCTGATTGATATACAAAATACTTGTCATTATAATCTGAGGTTGCATTGAAACTAACTTTATCAACGTCTACGTCAGGGTTAGCGGCAGTATACACGTTCATAGTAACTCGACCGGCATAGTCGACAAAATGGAAATCTTTTTGAGAAACTATATAAGTACCATATTGTGTCACGTTGTGAACATCGACAGTGACTTTGGTGCTTGCAGTCTGGGTAGGGTCGGTAACCTTGAGAGTAACCTCAACCAAGTCGAGATTCTCGCCGGGTAAAGTATAATCCTGCTCGGTGCCGACAACTTTACCGTTTACAATCCACTCATACTGCACGTCACTGATGCGGTTGGCTTCACCATGAAGAGTGAGGGGAGTGCCCACCGGAGTGCGGAATCCATATTCAGGCTCATCAATGGCCACGTCAAGAACAGGCACGTTAACTTTGATTTCAATATCGTCGGTAACAAATTTTCCGTTTACGTCAAGAACCTTGAATGTCACTTTGTGGACACCCTCTTTGATAGCCTTGAACACATAGTAATGCTCTTTTGACACTCGGTTGTCGTCAATAAGCCATTCAACCTCATAGTCCTCGCGACAGAACACATTACCGCGGAGCACGAGTGAATCGAGATATTCAATTTCGGGCTTACGGTCACCGACAACCGATATAGAGGCATCGATCTCGCCACGGGCAACGAGGACATTGGTAGCATCGGTGGCCGTGCCGTTTTCAGCGATTACAGTAAGTTTTATGGTGTTGTTTCCGGGTTCTTTACCCTCAAAATGGAGTACACGCTCGGTTGATACCTTAATTCCGTTAACACTCCATTGATAAGCGGCGCCGCTATCGGCATTTTTCACGTTAGCCGAGATGTCGACCGATTCGCCAAGGGCTACCGATAGCCCGGCCTCAGGAATCTGGATTGTCACTTCGGGAGGCAATATATATTCCGTCTCCTTACACGATATCAGATTCATCACTGCGAGATACATTATCAAAGATCCCGCCAATTTAAAAATTTTACTCATGTGATAATTAATAAATGATGGTTTATAAAGCAGATAGACATTTATCTCATCGGCGCAGTCACATGAAAATAAGGAACTCCCGCCTTTGGGTTGAAATATCAAAGACGGGAGCATATATCGGTTTTATGTTAATACAAAATGATTAAACGACATTCCTTAGCAATATTGTTTAATGAATAAGTCAGTCCCATTATCCCGTAGGCTCTCAGATATTTCTATTGAAAATGGCAGGTCTTCTGACTTATCCCTATTTAATCGCGCCTTCCCGGTCAATAAAAAACCAGTGACTTTTTGCGATTAACGATTCAATGAATTCACAATTCACGATTCACGATTATAATTGTGCATCGTGCATTGTGCATCGTGCATTGTGCATCGTGCATTGTGCATTGAGCATTGTGCATTGAATCAAGGGGAATTACAGCAGCGGGTACTGTCGAGGAATCACACCTCATTCCCTTTTGATGCTCCTTCACGCCTCCACTCCTGGACGGCAGAGCAACCATATCAGGCACAAAGGTACGACAAAAAGCTGTCCCTTCCCCAATTTAAAAACTTAAATAACGTTAAGGAATATCGCATTAACCCTTTTGTAGTGGCGTGCCTTCGGCTCGTAATAATCGGAAATTGGTCGGAGACCAATAACAAGTTTAAACCCCATCATGGCACGTTAGTGCCTTGGTGGGGGACCATGCGGCAATATAACCAAATATACATCGTCGGAGATGATGAACCCGATTTACTTTTATTCATCATCTCCGACGATACCTATTTTTGACGGGCAAACGGGAAAAGAGTCGGTAACGCCGACGATTTATAGTTAACCGACTGCAAGGTAGGAGCGAAGCTCCACGCGAGCTGTCGGATAGATTCCACACTATAAATACTGCAAAGAGGCTGTGTCAAAATAAACATTTTATAATTTTGTAGGGACGTGCCTTCGGCACGTAAGGAACGCAAATCGCTGTTAATCAACCACTACGTGCCAAAGGCACGTCCCTACATCAAATACAGAAACAGCGATGTGTCAAAAATTGGCACATCGCTGTTTTTCTATTATAGGATAGACCTTTTACTCTTTGGGATTCTCAGCCTTGGCGTGGCGGAAACCTTTAACCTTGTCCCACGCGCCGCGGGTGAAGTCGGGATACTCGACCGGAGCCGAATTGTTCTCGATTGAGATGCGGCTCAGAGGAGCGAGGGCACACCACTCGGCGAGGTCATAAACGTCCATGTCGAGGGGCAGACCGTTGCGCAGACAGTAAACGAGACGATAGTCCATGATGTAGTCCATACCGCCGTGACCGCCCACTTTTTTGGCTGTCTCGCCAACCTCGCGGACGATGGGGTGGATATATTTTTCCTCAAGGGCGGCACGCTGATCGTCACTGATGAAGTTGTGACCCGAGAGGTCTTCGTGATTGGGAACTACATCGGCCAGCTGCTCGCCAACAAATGAGTAGCCCGGCTGAGGATATTTATTGGCAAAACCTTTTGTACCGGCAACCTGATACATGCGGCTGTAGGGACGCGGATTGACAACGTCATGCTGGATATGGATAGTCTTACCGTTTTGGGTGCGGATCATCGACATGGTGTGGTCGCCGTTGGCAAATGAATCGGGCTCTTCACCGGTGATGTCTTTCCACGCCTCGGGACCACCTACGGCTTTGGTATCCATTGCTACGATAGTGTTGAGCTTGTCACCGCGGTGGATGTCAAGAACCTGACACGCGGGGCCGAAACCGTGGGTGGGATAAACGTCACCGCGGTTTTCTTTATTGAACTCGAGACGCCAGTTGTTCCAGTATTGTTTCCAGAAAGGTTTGAGGTCGTGGAGGTAGCTGCCCTCGGCGTGGAGCACCTCACCGAATAGACCTTCCTGAGCCATGTTGAGAGTGTTCATTTCAAAGAAGTCATACACGCAGTTTTCAAGCATCATGCAGTGTTTGCGGGTGCGCTCCGAGGTGTTTACAAGGTCCCATATTTCTTCGAGAGTATTGGCTGCGGGCACCTCGATAGCAACGTTTTTACCCTGCTCCATGGCATAGAGAGCGATGGGCGTATGGTTTTTCCAGTCAGTTACGATATAAACCAGGTCGAGATCGTCACGACGCACGAGATCGCGCCATGCTGTATCTGAACCGGTGTAGACATCGGCTTCGGGACGTCCGGCACGGGTAAGATAGCGCTGTGACTTGTTGATGCCGGCAGTGTCGAGGTCACAGAGGGCCACAACTTTAGTACCGGGGATATGGGCAAAACGGTTAACAGCGCCTGGGCCACGCATACCAAGGCCGATGAAGCCGACACGAACGGTGTCGATGGGGTCGGCGGCAAAACCGATCATATCGGTTTGGCCTTCGGGACGCTCGGGAACGTCGGTGCGGATGATGCCGTCTGAGGGCTGTTGTGTCGTCGAGCAAGCCGCGGCAAAAAGCATTGCGACAGCTGCGGGGGCAAGTAGTCGTTTCATTTAAGAAATGGTTTAAGGTTTATAGTGGTTTTATTAAGGTAATCGGTGATGAAGCGGTATCAGAAGTAGCGGACAACTCTCAGACTCCAGCCTCGGTTGCGGGCAACAAAGTCTTCGAGCAGTTTTGTTTTGAGTGCATAGGTCATTCCCCACATATAGCCGCCCTCAACTTGCCATCTTTTCATGATTTCGAAACCGATACCCGCCTGCAGGCCGAGGTCGGCTCCGGCATATTCGAGAGCCGGGTTCTTGCTGTGACCCACAAGGAAGCCAAACATCGGGCCTCCGAAAGCATAGGGGGCTACGATGTCTTCGAGTCCGTTCATGCGGGTCCATTTGAAACGGAGGTTGATAGGCACGGCGGCATAGTGCAGGTAGCTGCGTTTGGTACCGATGCCTTGAGAGGCCCATATTTCTTTCTGGCCCATGTGGAGGGTGGCACCACGCTGCTGATACTGGAGGCCGAAGTTGATACCGAATCCTATACCGGGGAACATCATCTCGCACTGAACACCGGCGTTGTAGCCGACGCTTTTATCAATATCAAAAAGATTTTGGTTGAATCGGAGCGTGGTCAAATCGACTCCGACCATGGCGCCGTAACGGAACTGGGCCGACGAGTTGAATGACGAGGTCAGGAAGGCGGCTATTACAGTGATTAAAGTAATTATTTTTTTCATAAGAATATTTTCAATGTTGATTTCATGCTTTAATGATGGCGATAGCCTGCTCGGGGGTTACTTCCTGCTGGTCACCGGTCGTCATGTTTTTGAGGGTGAGAACGCCGGCGGCAGCTTCGGTCTCGCCTACAATGGCCACATATTTAACACCGAGAGCGTCGGCATATTTCATCTGCTTCTGCATCTTGGATGTGTCGGGATATATCTCCGAGGCGATGCCGGCTTCTCGTAGCGTGCGGAGCATTTTCATCGCCGCCGTGGCTTCGTTGGCACCCATGTTGGTAAACATTACCTCGACCGACGATGAAGTCTCTTCGGGATAGAGGTCGAGGGCGTTGAGGACGTCATAGATGCGGTCGGCGCCAAACGAGATACCCACACCCGACACATCTTTAAGACCGAAGATGCCGGTGAGGTTGTCATAGCGTCCACCGCCGGTGATGCTGCCTATCTCCACGTCGAGTGCTTTCACCTCGATGATGGTTCCGGTATAGTAGTTGAGACCGCGGGCAAGCGAAACGTCAAGGGTGAGACGGGCGTCTATGCCGATTTTTGCCACGCCGTCAAAGACTGTCTTGATTTCCTCGATACCGAGTCGGCCCGATTCGGTCGACCCGATGAGCTGCGATAGTTTCTCGATACGCTCGGCTGTAGATCCGTCGATGAGAAGTATCGGGGTAAGTTTTTCGATTGCCTCGGGTTCGAGTCCACGTTCGGCAAGCTCCTCTTTGACAGCGTCAAGACCGATTTTGTCAATTTTGTCGATGGCGACAGTGATGTCGACGATTTTTTCGGGAGCCCCGATGAGCTCGGCGATACCGGCGAGAATCTTGCGGTTGTTGAGCTTGATTTCAATGTTGATCTTAAGGCGGCGGAACACCTCGTCGATCATCGACACGAGTTCGATTTCGTTTATAAGCGAATCGGACCCGACAACGTCGGCGTCACACTGATAAAACTCGCGGTAGCGTCCTTTTTGGGGACGGTCGGCACGCCATACGGGCTGAATCTGGAAGCGTTTGAAGGGAAATGTTATGTCGTTGCGGTGCTGAACCACGTAGCGGGCAAACGGTACCGTGAGATCATAGCGGAGTCCTTTTTCACAAAGCTGACAGGCCACACGGTTGAGGTCTCCGTTTTCGAGCATGCTCATGTCAACGCCACGCATGTAGTCGCCCGAGTTGAGAATCTTGAAAAGGAGTTTGTCTCCTTCCTCACCATATTTACCAAGAAGAGTCGAGAGGTTTTCCATAGCGGGAGTCTCGATGGGACGGTAACCATAGAGACGGAAAACGTCACGGATTGTATCAAATATATAGTTGCGACGTGCCATTTCGACAGGCGAGAAGTCGCGGGTTCCTTTCGGAATAGATGGTTTCTGTGCCATAAGCTGGATTGTAATGTTTTGTTTAACGACCCGTCAATCAGTCGTGCCAGACGGGTAGGGTGAATAGGAATTCGAGACCTCCGCCCTTGCGGTTTCTCACCGAGATGGTGCCACCGAGGGTGAGGATGGTGCTCTTGATGATGGCGAGACCGAGGCCTGTTACTCCGTTCTTGCGGCTTCGGCCGGTATCGACGAGGTCGAAGCGTCAAAAAGGTGGGGCAGGTGAGTGGCCTCGACTCCCTTACCGTTATCATAGAATGAGAACGTATAGAAGTTTCGGTTCTTGTTTATAAGTTTGATACCCATCTCGGTGCCGCCGCTGTAGTTGGCCGCATTCTTGGCCAGGTTGCTGATAACGTTGCCGAGCAGGTTGAAATTACCGCGGATAAAAGTGTCAAACGGGATGTCATAGACAAACTCCATCGACTTGTTGACACCGCTCTCGACGATGTCGTTGGCTGTGGTGAAGACAACTTCCTGAAAGTCGATCTTTTCAGTAGGGATTGAGGTCGCTGCTTCTTCGAGTCGGGTGATGGTCGAGATATCGTTGAGCATTGACGACAATCGGTTTATCTGAATGGCCGATTTTGATAGGAAATGGGTTTTGGTATCCTGGTCCATGTCGGGGTTTTCGAGGAGAGTGTCGATATAACCCTTGATAATTCCGATAGGGGTTTTGAGCTCGTGGTTGATGTTGTCGGTGAGCTGGCGTTTGAGAAGTCCTTTTTCTTCGGTGGCCTTGAGGGCGATGCGGTGCTCATGTTCGAGCGACTTCATCATCTTTGTTCGTTCTATGTGCAGCTCGATAATCTTGCGCGATATGTCACCGAGTTCGTCGTTTGAAAAGTTTTCGGTGGGTATGAAATCTTTCTCGGCTACCGCACGGTCGACAAAGTCTCTCAGGGCCATGACGTTTTTGGTGAGGTGGGCTGTGAAAACGTAAAAGATGCCGGTAACGGCCATTGCCATGGCGACAAGACCGATGATAAAGCCCGGTGAGTAGGAGATGGACTTGGCCGATGCATTGCTGAGGGGCATGACGGTTTGAACGAGAATTTTACCGTCGTCGGTTGTTTTGGTTCGGTAATAAAAGATGTTGCGACCCTCGAGGTCAAGCGGCATACCGTCTTCGTCGGTGGGGTCTATATCGCTACTCGAAAACTCGCCTCGGCGTTTCAGGTCGCTGATATTTGGTTTTGGAAGCGGGAAGCCGGCGTTGGCAATTTTTTTTTCGGTATCGACTTCATATACGGCCACGCTCACGTCTTCAAGATCGGTATTCATGTAATAGTTGTCGATCCAGTGCAGGAACTTCTCCGCGTCTTCAAAATCATTGTTGTTATATGACTCGACTATTCGGTTGGTGATCAGGTCGATGTCTCCTTTGAGAGCCTTTCGTTTGTAATCTACGCTGCGGTGATAGTGAAATAGACCGAGAAATAGAACAAATACCCAAATTATGATTATGATGGGTATGAATATGCGGGCCTGATAGTTAGACAGTTTCAAAAAAGCCATAGCCAAAACCGAGACGGGTTGAAATATTGGCGCTGTAATCGCCTATTTTATTACGAAGACGGGTGAGGTTGGTGTCAACCGTGCGGTTGGTGACCACGTCGCCCGACCAAACCTGGCTGATGATTTCGCTACGTGAATAGATGCGGTTGCGGTGGGTCAGGAAGAAAAGAAGGAGGTCAAATTCCTTGCGGGTGAGGTGAACGGGTTCGTTATTGAGATAACAGATTTTTTCGTTGCGGTCAAGACGGAGCGTCTTGAATGTAACGTCGGGCTCATAAGGTGCTTTGGCTGCGGGCTGGGCCTGGACTCCGGCGGGCATATAGGGGGCGGCCGGGGCGGCCGATGCGCGTCTTAGCACGGCGCGTACACGGGCGATTACCTCGCTGATTACAAACGGTTTGGTGATATAGTCGTCAGCACCTATGTTAAGTCCCATAACGGTGTCATCCTCGCCGTTGAGTGCCGAGCAGAAAATCACGGGGACACGTTCGGTGGCAGTGTTGTAACGGAGTCGTTTGACAAAGTCATAACCGCTCATGGTGTCCATCATGATGTCTACAATACAGAGCGAGTAGGATGCAACATCAAGTTTCAGGGCCTCTTCGGCACTATAGGCACAATCTACATCAAATCCTTCTTTCTCAAGGTTATATTTTAAAATTTCGCAGATAGATTCTTCATCGTCTACAATAAGGATTCGTACTCTCATCGCTTAAAATGTTGTTTTATGATTAATGTGCAAAATTACACGTTTAATAGCATACACCAAAGTTAAAATAAGTTAACTATGTCTTTTTATGGCTTATTAAATCAGTAATTTTGCATTGTATTACGAGTATTTCATGAACAGTTTTTTATTTAATCCTGAAAATGACCTTGCGCTTGCTGCGGGAAGCCGATGCTACACGCCCCCGCGCAACGCCGCGCTTTTGGCTCGGTGCGGGGCTCTTTTGCCGCTTTGGTTTGCCGAGAACGACAATGACGTTGTTCTTGCTCAAAATCCTGATGATGAATGGCTTGAGCGGGTAAGACAACTTTTTGGACTCGACTCTGAGGTGGCTCCGGTGGTTCCGCCCAAATCGGTAGGGCGGCCCTGGGGCTGGTCACCTGCGGTCGTGACCGAGTTTGTCAGGAGAGGCGTTGACAGGTCGATGCTGCCCGATGATAACGCCATTGAAAAGATGAGGTCGCTCAGCCATCGTCGCACGTCGGTACAAATCAACCGCCGGCTGGCTGGTGAAGGGATTGATACTCCGCCGTTTGCTGTTGAGGTTTTTGACCTTGACGGTTTTCAATCGGCTGTCAAGGCTTTTGACGGTCGGTTTGTGGTCAAATCGCCGTGGTCAAGCACGGGGCGGGGTGTGTTTATGTCAACATCGGTCGCTTGTGATGTGATGATGAAAAATGCCGCGGGCATCATCAACCGTCAGGGGAGTGTGATTGTCGAACCGCTGCTTGACCGTAAGACCGATTTTGCCATGCTGTTTCATGCAGCCTGCGGGAAGGTGGCTTATCGCGGGCTTTCGCTTTTTGAAACATCGGGAACAGCCTACACCGGCAATCTCTTGCTGCCCGAACATGAGTTGGCCCGACGTATAGGCTCTCAACTACGGTCACCCGACATTCTCAATACCGTTGCCGACAGTCTTGAGACGGTTCTCACTGATATTGTCGGCCCCGCTTATGAAGGATGGATGGGTGTTGACATGATGGTCTATGGTGACCGGCAGCTCGCTCCTTGTATCGAGCTAAACCTGAGAATGACAATGGGAGTAGTCGCTATGACGCTCCGCAATCGATATGTGGCTCCCGGCTCGACGGGATGTTTTATGGTCGAGCATGGAGTTTTCGGGCCGTGTGACAACGATCGGGCCGTGATACGTGACAGGAAGCTCGTGAGCGGGTCGGTTGACCTCGTTCCGCCGGGTCGGGGGTTCAGAATTGCGTTGAACGTCGGTCATGACTGAGAAAAAATCACTATTTTTGCAAAAAAATATCTTATAGATGGGCAAGATTCATGTTATCATAGTGGCCGGAGGTTCAGGAAGCAGGTTTGGAGCCGATGTTCCCAAACAGTATTGTCTTCTTGAGGGGAGACCGGTGCTGATGCACACGATCGACGCCATGCGTGAGGCTGTGCCCTTTGGCGAGATGTTGCTTGTGATAAGCCGGGATATGCACCCCCTGTGGCAATCGCTTTGTCGGTCGTCGGCTTTTGAGTCGCCCCGTGTTGTTTATGGTGGCCCGACCCGCGCGTCATCGGTCAGGAACGCTCTCATGTCAATCGGGGCGGTGTCGCCCGATGATGTGGTGCTCATCCATGATGGTGCCCGTCCGCTTGTCGACCGTGTCACTGTGGCCAATGTGCTCGACAAGCTGCTTGGCTCCCGTCCCGATGGTGTCATTCCTGTGGTGCCGGTGACCGACTCGATAAGGTTGATTACCGACAGCGGGTCCCGGCCTGTTGACCGCAGCCTGTACCGTGCCGTGCAGACACCCCAGGGATTTTATCTCGGCGAGCTCATGCAAGCCTATGAACGCCCTGAAGAAAAAGGCTGGACCGACGATGCCTCGGTGATGGCTTCGGCCGGTAAAACCGATATTGTGCTTGCCTGCGGGTCGCCCGAAAATATCAAGATTACCAACCCTATCGACATTGACCTGGCGGCTGCCATCCTGAATCGACATAAAAAATGAATTCGCTCCGACGTGTCGACATAAAGTTTCTCAAGGGGGTGGGCCCGAAACGGGCCGACCTGATTGGTCGCGAACTGGGCATAAAAACCTATTATGACCTGCTCCATCACTTCCCGTCCCACTATGTTGACCGCTCTAAAATATATCGTATCACCGATTTGCGGGGCGAGATGCCTTCGTTGCAGATAAAGGGGCGTTTTCTTGCGTTCAATGTCGTGGGTGAGGGTGCCAAAAGCCGTCTTGTGGGGCTTTTTACCGACGGCACGGCCACCATCGAGATAATATGGTTCCGCCGCATAGCCCAGATACGTCAGGCCTATAAAACAGGCAATGAATATATACTCTTTGGGAAACCGGGCGAGTTTAACGGAACTCGCCAGATGGTTCATCCCGAGGTTGACCCGGCCGGCTCGGCGACTGCTACCGGCGGGTTGAGAGGGGTCTATCCGTTGACCGAGAAACTTCGTAATGCCGGCATCGGTTCGCGTACGATATTCGGTTGGGTGATGAATCTCCTCTCGACAATGAGACCGGTCACCGACACCTTGTCGTCCGATGTCATCGAGGCAATGAAGCTGATGCCGCTGCGCGAGGCGTTGGTGGCCGTTCACAATCCTCCCGACAATGCCACGTTGCAAAAGGCCCGGCTCCGTCTCAAGTTTGAAGAGCTGTTTTATATCCAGCTCAACCTCAGGCGTCACTCCCTGATGAGAGCTGCCCGCACCGACGGTATCAGGTTCAGTCGCATAGGAGAGTTTTTCAATGCTTTTTATGACCGTCAGCTGCCATTTGAGCTGACCGGTGCCCAGAAGCGTGTTATCCGCGAGATTCGTCATGACATGGGATCGGGGCATCAGATGAACCGTCTGCTTCAGGGCGATGTCGGTAGCGGCAAGACTCTCGTGGCGCTGATGACCATGCTGATAGCTGTCGACAATGGGTATCAGGCTTGCCTGATGGCTCCCACCGAGATACTGGCTTCCCAACATTTTCACACTCTCCGCGACCTTGTCGCGCCTATCGGTATCAACGTCCGCCTTCTCACCGGGTCGACTCCGGCCAAGGCGCGCCGTGCCATTCACGAAGGGTTGCTTTCGGGCGAGATTCAGATAATTGTGGGTACCCATGCGTTGCTCGAAGACACTGTGAAATTCCGTAACCTCGGGTTTGCCGTCATTGACGAGCAGCACCGCTTCGGGGTGATGCAGCGGTCACGGCTGTGGACCAAAAACATGAGGCTGCCCCATGTGCTGGTGATGACAGCTACGCCGATTCCGCGTACGTTGGCCATGACTCTTTATGGCGACCTTGATGTGTCGGTCATCGATGAACTTCCACCGGGTCGCAAACCGGTCGAGACAATGATATGCTATGACAACCGGCGCGAGCAGGTCAACCGCTCGATTGGACGTCAGCTGGCTATGGGGCGACAGGTCTATGTGGTTTATCCTTTGATTTCTGAGAATGAAAAACTTGACCTCAAGTGTCTTGAAGAGGGGTACGAGACAATATGTGAGACATTTCCCCACTACGAGGCGACCTATGTCCACGGCAAGATGAAACCGGCTGAAAAAGACCGTCGTATGGACGATTTTGTGTCGGGTCGCGCCCGCATCCTCGTGGCAACCACCGTTATTGAGGTAGGTGTTAACGTGCCCAACGCCACTACTATGGTGATTGAAAATGCCGAGCGGTTTGGCCTGTCACAGCTTCATCAGCTCCGTGGACGAGTTGGGCGTGGTGCCGATAAAAGCTATTGTGTGCTCATGACCAAACCCAAGATTGCCAGGACTACCCGCGAGCGTCTTGAGATTATGACCTCGACCAACGACGGTTTTGTAGTCGCCGAGGCCGACCTCAAGATGCGTGGTCCGGGTGATATCGAGGGTACGATGCAAAGCGGCATTGCTTTTGACCTGAAGATTGCCAACCTTGCCACCGACCAGCAGATTGTTCAGCTGGCGCGCGACCGTGCCGAAGCCGTGCTGAAGGACGACCCGTCGTTGTCAAAGCCGGTTCACTCGATATTGCTGGCTACCTTACAAGAAAATTTTGAAAAGGCGATTGACCTCAGTCGCATAAGTTAAACGATAATTGATTGAATGATAGAATATGATAAAAGCATGGATTGAGGCAATGAGGCTGCGCACGCTGCCGGTGTCGCTCGCCGGTGTCACCGCCGCGTGGGGCGTGTCGATGATGAATCCCGGCGGCTATGATGCTGAAGTGATTGTAGCCTGTTATCTTTTTGCACTCCTTTGCCAGATTTCGTCCAATTTTGCCAACGAATATTATGATTTTAAAAAAGGCCTTGACCGGCCCGGTCGCGAGGGACCGCGACGCGGTGTGACCGAGGGCGATATCACGCCCGGAGCGATGCGCGACGCTACATTCGGTACGCTTGCCGTGGCTTGTTTGATAGGCCTTTGGATCGCATCTCAGGGTGGCTGGTGGCTCATCGGTGCCGGTGTGCTCATCGCGCTCGGAGTCCTTGCTTACAGTACCGGTCCCTATCCTCTGTCCCATCACGGCATGGGTGAGATTGCGGTTATTTTCTTTTTTGGAATAATACCGGTCAACTTGACCGCTTATGTAGCCACCGGTGTTTTCTCGACCGAAGCTCTGCTCGTGTCGCTTTCGATTGGATTGATGGGAGCCAATGTGCTGATAGTAAACAATTATCGTGACGTTGAAGACGACCGAGCCGTTGGCAAGCACACCCTTGCGGTCATTGCGGGCCGTCGTGTGGTGGCGACAATCTACATGATGAACGGCATCATAAGTCAGGCTGTATTGATTCCGATATGGCAGTCATTGTCGTCAGGCTGGATTGTGTCGGCATTGTATCTCCTCATCCATGTAGCTCTTTACAGTATGCTCACCACCCGTCGCGGAGCCTCATTGACCCCTGTGCTCGGTATGACTGCGGTAACAATGATGGTGTTTGCCCTCATGTTCGTTACTTTATGGCTCATCAGTTAAACCATGTGAGCGAGTGGGGCAACGTCCATGTGGTTAACCTTAACTTTGGCAAACGAACTTTTTTTTGAATTGGAGTAAAAAAATTGTAACTTTGCACCTTAATAGATAAAAAAGAAAAATAAATCAATCTGTATTCAGTTAAGCAATGGCTATTGAATTGAAAGGACTCACCAAACGGAGCGAGAACTACTCCCAATGGTACAACGAGTTAGTTGTTAAGGCCGACCTCGCGGAGTCGTCGGCTGTGAGAGGCTGTATGGTCATCAAGCCCTATGGTTATGCCATCTGGGAAAAAATGCAGCAACAGCTCGATAAAATGTTTAAGGAAACCGGCGTTCAAAACGCCTATTTCCCCCTGCTCATCCCTAAATCATACCTGTGCCGTGAGGCCGAGCATGTCGAGGGATTTGCCAAAGAATGTGCTGTCGTTACCCACTATCGCCTTAAAAACGCGCCCGACGGCAACGGTGTGATCGTTGACCCCGATGCACGCCTTGAAGAAGAACTCATCGTTCGCCCCACATCTGAGACAATCATCTGGGGTACATATAAAAACTGGATTCATTCCTACCGTGACCTCCCCTTGCTCGTCAACCAGTGGGCCAACGTGATGCGTTGGGAAATGCGTACACGCCTTTTCCTCCGCACAGCCGAGTTCCTTTGGCAGGAAGGCCACTGTGCCCACGCCACAGCCGAGGAATCGGAACAGCGTACTGTCCTGATGATTAACACATATGCCGATTTTGCCGAAAAATATATGGCAATGCCGGTTATCAAGGGTGTCAAGAGCGCCAACGAGCGTTTTGCCGGTGCGATCAACACTTACACCATCGAGGCGATGATGCAGGACGGCAAAGCATTGCAGGCCGGTACAAGCCACAACCTCGGTCAGAATTTTGCCAAAGCATTTGACGTTACATTTGTCAACAAGGAGAACAAACCCGAATATGTGTGGGCCAACTCGTGGGGCGTATCAACCCGCCTGATGGGTGCCCTCATCATGACCCACTCCGATGACAACGGTCTTGTGTTGCCTCCCCATCTTGCTCCTATCCAGGTGGTTATTGTTCCAATATATAAAAATGCCGAACAACTTGCCAAGATTTCGGAAACTGTCAATCCTATCGTCGAGGAACTCACCCGTCTGGGTATATCGGTAAAATATGACGACTCTGAAAACAAACGTCCCGGCTTCAAGTTTGCCGACTATGAGCTGAAAGGTGTGCCCGTGCGTCTTGCTATCGGTGCGCGCGACATCGAGAACGGCACCGTTGAAGTGATGCGCCGCGATACACTCGAAAAACAGGTGGAACCTCTTCAGGGCATCGTTCCCTTTGTTGCTTCTCTTCTTGAAGAAATTCAGGAAAACATCTATCAGAAGGCTCTCAAACAGCGTGAGTCAATGACCCGTACTGTCGAGACCTATGACGAGTTCAAGGAAGAAATCGAGAAAGGCGGATTCATCCTTGCCCACTGGGATGGTACCCCCGAGACCGAGGATAAAATCAAGGAAGAAACCAAAGCGACTATCCGTTGCATTCCTCTCGATGGCGACACCACCCCCGGCAAGTGTATGGTGACCGGACGCCCGTCGGCCCGCCGTGTGCTCTTTGCCCGCAACTATTAATAATATCCGACACCTCTGAAACTATTAAATATCAGGCGATGTGTCAAAACTCGACACATCGCCTTTTTTTATCATCATATTGATATTTATCAAATACTGCTAACCCCCAAATACATCACGTTATGAAACCCGGAAAACGACTCCATTACTTTGACATGCTCAAAGGTCTCGCCATTTTTTTAGTGGTGATGGGCCATGTGCTCACCATGTGCATCCGTGACATTGACCGTGCGCTGCTCTTTAAAATTATCGGTCAGGTTCATATGCCCATTTTCTTTTTTATCAGCGGTTATTTCACCTATAAACTGACAGCCGATGGAAAAACCGTAATGCCCCGTCTTGGTCAGCGCTTCATGCAGCTTGTCATTCCCGGCATTATCGTCGGTCTCATTTTTATGGTATACTTCCCCCACAGCGGCTTGCAGAGCCCGTTTGACATGTCGTTTAACGGAATGTGGTGTACCGAATATAAAAACGGCTACTGGTTTACTATCACATTGTTCCTTATCATATTGCTTTACAGCGGTTTTGCTCGTGTGCTCGATGCTGTCGGGAGTGTAGGGGGCCGCATCGGTGCGACCGCCGCGCTTTGGATTGTGCTGATTGTGCTCGACGGCTGTTTTGAAAGTGAGATGTGGTGGAAACTGTTGAGCCTTAAACTTGTGGTGACATTCTTCCCCGCTTTTATGGCCGGTGTGTTTGCCAAGGCATCGGGCGAAGCATTCATGGAGATGATAAAAGCTCGCGGTGTCTATACCGGTTCGCTCATCATAGCCGGTTTGTGTTTCTACATCCTTGCCTACCGCTGGGAGTTCCCGTCGTTCCATTCGTTGATATTCCTTGTGGCCGAGCCGGTGATGCACGTGGCTCTCGCTATCGTCGGTTTGAGACTTGTCGAGCCGTGGAGCCGTGAGGCGTTTGCCGACACAGCGTCGCCGCTTGCCCGTCGTTTTGCATCGATGTGGCAGTATATAGGCAGCAAGAGCCTCTCTATCTACCTGCTTCACTACTTCTTCCTGTTCCCCCTTCCTGTCCTTCAGGATCCGTTGCGCGGCATGGCGCTCGATATCGTTCCTACTCTTACAGTTTCAGTAATCGTTGCCTCGCTGGTGGTGGCCGTAACCCTGCTTGTAAATGCTATCATCAGCCGCAGTCCGCTCCTTGCACGCCTTCTCACCGGCAGCAACTGACCAACATTAAGGCGGTGTGCCAAAATAACAAATTAGCAATTTTGTAGGGACGTGCCTTCGGCACGTAATGATTGCAAATCGCGGTTAATCAATAACTACATGCCCCAAAAACGCCCCTGCTTCAAATACTGAAATGGCGGTGTGTCATAATCGACACATCGCCATTTCAGTATGGTCATGCCTTTGGCATGTAAAAATGTTGTTATTTCAAATTCATTTTACGGATATCGGCGGGAGTGAGGGTTCCGCTGATGAGAACTATACTCAGTTCGCTTGATTCTTGGGCGACTATGAGATAGTTGTTGACGCCGTTGGCATCGGGTTTGAGATAGATGACAGCTTTCTCGCCGTTGTCGTTGGCCGATAGAAGTAGCTCGTAAGCATCTTTTTTTATTTCACTGTCGAGCTCTTTGCCCATTTTATCGGCTATACTGGCATTCTCGGTCGTGAGCACGCGGATGCTGTTGAGTTTATCAGCCATACCTTTGAATTCGAGACCGTTTGTTGAGAGATCGGGCATCATTCCTATCATTGTCTTGGAAATATAGACCGATGTGACACCTTTTAAGTCGGAATATCGTTCAAAGAGTTTTGAAACCTGGGCTGATGTCGAAATGACTGCGAGGGCAAAAAGTATTGTGAGAATATAAAAGCGTTTCATATCATTGTAAATTTTTATCGGGTATCTGTTTAAATTTTGTTCAGTTGTTCAAAGGCGAGACGCAGTGCTTTATCCTGACTGCGATCGGCGGTTTCAATTCCCTGCATGCTCTTGTCGATGGTTTTGGCAAAGAGGGTGAGAACTCGCTGAGTCTCGGCATAAGCTTCCATCGGGTCGGTGAAAGTATCGGCGGGCTCGCCGGTTTGGGTCCGGTTGTCGAGCAGCATTGCTCCTATGGCAAAAAGAACTGCGATCGAAGCTGCTATACCTATTGCAGGCCTGAGGCTGATAAATTTAAATCGACGGCGTGTAGTCTTGGCTTTCTGTTCTGACTCCTGCCACGAATCGATGGCATGGCTCAATCGCTCCTCAAAGTCGGCAGGTACCTTTGTTGAGTTGTCATCGCCCGCAAGAGCATTAAAAAACATCTTGTCATCGTCCAGCTCGGGGTCAGTATCAGGTCGGGCAAAGTAATCGCGCAGGGCCGCTTCATCGCTTGCCGATGATTTACCCTCGTAATATAGGTCGAGAAGGCGTCTTATGTCGGTTTTGTTATATTCGTTCATATTTCAGGAGTGCGATATATTGTTCTTTAATTTTTTTACGGGCGCGGCTAAGAAGTGTCCTTATGTTGCCTGGCGAGAGCCCTGTCGCGGCCTCAATCTCCTCAAAAGGGAGGTCGGCTATATCTCTCATCTTCATCACGTCGCGCTGATTGGCCGGAAGTCGGTCTATAAGACCTATTACCTTGTCGACTTCGTCGCGTGACTCAATCTGTTGCCCTATATCGGCATCCGATGCTACCGTCACCTCGTCGGCACTAAGTCCCGAATCATATTCCGCATGATTCTTTCTCACCGAGTCGACAAAAACATTCTTGAGAGTCGCCATGCAAAACGCCGCATGATTGTCGAGCTTACCCAGCCGCTCACGGCTGTTCCATATTTTCATCAACGTCTCCTGAACGATGTCCTCGGCATCCTCGCGGTTTCCCGTCAATCGGTAGGCCACGCGATAGAGCTGTTGGTGACACGGCAGGAATAACCGTTTAAACTCGTCAGCGGTCATTGTGTCGGGGCATTTGGCTCTTGACGACACCGTCAAGGTCCTGCATGTCAAATTTTCCGTTTATCTCCACAAGGCAGCAGTCACCCTGACCGTAGCACATCACCAGGAGTTTGTGGATCTTCTCTTTTTTGATTTGGCCGAGAATCTTCACCTTGTTGCCATCCTCGTTGACGTTGATGAGGTCTTCCATATCGCTGACAGTGATCTGAGCGGCGCGGTTGGCAAATCGGGTCTTCACTTCGGGTGAACAGCTCTCAAGGTCGAGCACCCTGACCGAACTGATTTTCTTGACTATCTCGGCGTCGGGATCATTTCCCATGCTCATTTTTGCCAGCCACATGAAAAACGAATTGATGTTGACCGACTCTGCTTTAGGTTCTTTGGAAAACTCCTTAAAGAGGCCATCAGTAGTGATTGTTGAAGCCAGTGCGACCGGCAGCGAGAGGATTGCGACTAAAAGTATGAGAGCTATACGTTTCATTTTTGATGTTTTTAATTCAGTTTGAGTTGATGCTTAAAAGCGCTTTCAATCATACTGACGTAACTTCAACCCGATTTGTTACAAAGATAATGAAAAAAATGCAATGATTAAGCCAAAATAATTATTCAGCCCGGGTTATACCGCCTTTTCAGTATTCGATGTAGGGACGTGCCTTTGAACTGCACCCCAAAAGTTAGACATAAAACTTTTGGAGTGTAGTTTTATTATGAAACATA
>JAIDNJ010000139.1 GCA_029063895.1 Muribaculaceae bacterium
CCACGTGACCGATGCGAGAACCGACAGCACGCCCGTTGAAAAATAGAAGGTCACCGGGTACGACGGCTTCTTTGTCGATTTGCTCGCCTTGATTGAACTGGTCGCGTGACGATGCTCCGAGTTCATAGCCAAACTGGCGGAAAATATAGCCGGTAAATCCCGAGCAGTCAAAGCCGGCAGGAGTCTTGCCTCCGCTGCGATAGCGTGTGCCGAGGTGACTTTTGGCCATGTTGATGAGGTCATCAACGATTGAGACCTGCTCGGTATCGGTGTCTTCAAAAAGGAGTTCCATGCCTGCGGCCTGAACGAGCCCGAGTCCAACCGGATAGGTGAAAATGTTATCAGATACCAGATCGGCTTTCTCAATTTTTTCAGTCTTTTCAGGCGAAATTACCACAGGCGTAGTCTTGGCCGGGTCGGTAGCCATCGCTGTGGCGCTCCAACCGGTCAGTAACATTGATAATATGACTTTCTTGACTGTGTTCATATACATGGTGACCGCTAAACCTGATATAATGCCGGTTTAGCGGTCACAAAGTTAGTGATTTAAAGAAAAAATTCCTAATTCAACGGTCGAGTTTTAACATCTTTTTTGAATGTTTTATCGTAGGCAACGGAGCAGGTAGTCGCGTGCGTCATTCCAGCTGACGATTGTAGAGTCATTGCCCGGTATCAGGCTCACGGGATGCTCGTTGAGGAGCGTGACCACATAATAGTTGCCGCTTTCTTTGGCTTGGAAAAGTATCATCTGGAGATTGGCGGCCATCGGGACGACATAGAAATCCTGCCAGTATTGAGCCACGGACGAGAAATCGGATGACATATAGTAGCATCCCGGCAGTTTCATCAGCGACAGCAGCGGCATGAGGGTCTCGGCGTGACCAAATCGTAGTTGGGCTGTGGCGCCGCTCTGATGTTGTATAAAACGGTCGGTCGAGGTGATAAGTTCGGTGAGAAGCGGTGAGGCTATGTCGGCCGGAATGGTCGACACGGTGGTTGACGTGCGCTGCAGATACTGACGCAGGTTGAAGCATGACCACAAGGAGGCAAACTCACTGTCGGTAAGGAAACGCGAAACGTCACAAGGAAGCGACATGGCACTCATGCCGGCCAGGACATAATATTCGAGCAGGGCTGCGTCGCGCGCGGCAGCATCGTTTTTAAATGGGAAGCCGTCACCGAGCACTCGGCGTATTGGCTCCAATGGAATGGCTGATTTGATATAGGCTTCATAGGGCGGTTCCCAGGTTTTGTTGTCCCTGAACGCAAGATAGCTTTTGTTGATATCAAAAAAGCGCATCAGTGGAGAGGTCACCCGCCCGGTCAGGGTGGTGATTTCGACGGTGCTTTCGAGTCGGTCTATTTCATGGACAAACGAAAACATACTCATCATCGATCGGGGAGAGTAGGATGAGATGGCGTTTATACAGTTGTTTTTAAACAGGCCGGGAAATGTTTTGACCATTCGGTGGGCTATTCCGCTTTGCTCGGCCATACCGAGCGAGTCGAGGGCACCCCATCGGCCGGTCGACTGTCTGATAACCTCGGCCGTTACTTCTTTAAGTTCGCGCCCGAGAGGGGTGATTGTGTTGAGCGAGTCGGCTTGCTCAAGCAGTTTCATCAGTCCTACCGTGTGGGCCGGGCCGGCTGGATAGCGGGCACCATGGCGTCCGACATGATTTATGAACATGGGTGTGAGTGAGTCGGGATACTGATTTAACGACTCAGGGGCCGGATAGGGTTTCAGACTGCCCTGACTGTTTTCGGGCGAAATAGCGGGGACGGTCTGAGAGGCTTGAACTACCGACGAAACCGATAGAGCTGTTAACGACAATAGGCCGATAAAAAGGTGTTTAAAATTTTGCATGGTAGTTATTTTAATGTTAATTTTGACGCAAATTTAATAAAAAAATATGACAGCACAAATAGCCGAAATAGACATGCTTCTTTCTCAAAACTTTCTTGACGAAGCTCTCGGGATGGTTGACAGGTGTATCGGTGCCGGTGAGGGCAATCTTGACGAACTATATTTTTACCGGGGCAAAATCAATTGGCGCCGCGGTTTGAATGCTCTCGCAATCACTGATTTTGAACATGCTTTGGCGATCAATCCCGACAGCAAAGCACGCCATGCGCTCGAAATGGCGCGTGACGTGACCGATTTTTTTAATCCCGATTTGCTCAATCCTTGAAAAATCAGTGAATCGAGTCGCCCGATGCGGGATGAGACTCAGCCGTGTCGCGGGTACTTTTTATCTCGGTGGTTTCAATAAAGTCGTCGTTATCCTCGTTATTTTCAGCCAATTTTTTGTCGGTAGTCTTTTCCTGGGGAAGCTGAGCCGGGTCGGTCGTCTTCTGTTGACGGGTGTTGGCAACTGCAATCATTCCAAAGAAAGAGTTGAGACCATAAAGAATCATGCCCAGACCGGTGATGATAACCATTAGCGATGCGTTGACGCGGAGCGAGTCACTGCAAATCATAATGACACCGGCTACAATCAGGACGACAGGGACAATATAGAGCCAGCCCGAAAGTGAAGCATCTTTATATCCCCATGCCATTATGCAAATTTGAATGATTCCACCCAAAATCAGCAGGATGCCAAAAAGATAGACAAGCACCGTGGTGAATAGCGGCGGGTAAAAAAACATGGCGAGGCCAAGGAGAACGCCTCCTATGCCCGACAGCCATCCGGCTATGCGCGAAAACGAATTGCCTTTGCGCTTGCTGCTGTGGTTGATCATGATAAACACGTTTATCACTCCCGACACAAAAAAGGCTGCACCAACTATCTTGACAATGGTGTGGAGCAGGTCGTGACGCCCGTTGAGTATACATAGGAACACGCCTGCGACTATGAGGACGAAACTTGTCAGTATAGACCCTGAATTTTTCATAATTTCTGTTCAGTTAAAACGTAAATATTCTTTACCATTTAAACAAATTCATACCGTATATAGTTGAAATAGCCGCTCAAATTTCATATAGAGGCGATCTTCAGCCGGCAAATATTTAGACGTGATGATATTATGTATCTTCAGGTATTTCAGGCGTGAGCTAAAACGGAGTCTTGTTGACCGATGTGCCCCAGGTGGCACGGTCGAGGTTGCGGTAGGAGACGGCCTCGTGCATGTGGGCGGTTGTAATTTCGGGTGAATTGTCAAGGTCGGCAATCGTGCGGGCCACCTTGAGGATGCGGTCATAGGCGCGGGCCGACATCTGGTAGCGTACGAGGGCTTTTTTGAGCAACTCGGTTACCTCGGGCGAGGTCGGTGCATATTTTTTCAGGAGTCGCGAATTCATTTGAGCGTTACAGTGTACATCGGGCTCGGTGGCAAAGCGTTTTTGTTGAATGTCGCGTGCCCGGATTACGCGCTCACGGATTGCCGCGCTCGACTCTGACTCGGTTGTAGACGTGAGTTCGTCAAATCCGACGGGGAGAATCTCGACCTGGATGTCGATGCGGTCAAGCAGAGGTCCGCTTATGCGGCTCATGTAGCGCTGGACGGCAGCGGGAGCACAGGTACATTCTCTCGTCGGGTGATTGTAATAACCACACGGACATGGATTCATGGAGGCTACGAGCATGAAGCCGGCGGGATAGTCAATCGAATAACGGGCGCGGCTTATCGAAATTTTACGGTCTTCAAGCGGCTGGCGCATCACTTCAAGAACCGTGCGCGGAAATTCGGGAAATTCGTCCATGAACAGGACACCGTTGTGGGCCAGCGAAATCTCACCCGGCATCGGGTTGCTCCCCCCGCCGACGAGTGCTACCGGTGACACCGTATGATGGGGCGACCTGAACGGACGCACGGTCATCAGCATGGACCCGCGCCCCAGCTTGCCGGCTACCGAGTGTATTTTGGTCGTTTCAAGAGCCTCGCTCAATGTGAGCGGCGGCAATATTGATGGCAGGCGTTTGGCCATCATTGATTTTCCGGCTCCCGGAGGGCCCACGAGCAATATGTTGTGACCGCCGGCACATGCGACCTCAAGAGCCCGTTTGACATTTTCCTGACCCTTGACCTCGCTGAAATCAAAATCAAAGCTTTCGCCTGCTTTTTTGAACTCCTCGCGTGTGTTGACAATCGTGGGGCCTATGCTGAGGGTGTGGCTGAGCAGACCGGTAACCTCGTTAAGATGATTGACTCCATATACATCAAGATTGTTGACAACCGCCGCCTCGGTAGCATTGGCTATCGGCACAATCATGCTTTTGAATCCTTTCTCGCGAGCCATTATCGCCATTGGAAGAGCTCCCTTGACCGGTAGAACGGTGCCGTCGAGGGCGAGTTCACCCATGATGAGACAGCTGTCGAGAGATTCGGCCGGTATCACGCCCTTGATTGCGGCAAGAGCCACTGCGATGGGGAGGTCATAGGCCGATCCTTCCTTGCGAATGTCGGCAGGAGCCATGTTGATGATGACACGCTGACGTGGAGAGTCACAGTTGACGGTTTTGAGTGCCGACCTCACACGGTCATAACTCTCGCGCACGGCGGTGTCGGGGAGCCCGACGATTGTGTAGCCTACCCCGAGATCGGTAGCGACTTCGATAGTGACAGGGATGGCATCAATGCCGTGGACAGCGGCGCCGTAGGTCTTGACAAGCATGAGTCGGTTTGGTTTATCAGTTGAGCAATCGGGCGGCTTTTGAAAGCGAAGGGCCGTTATATAATAATGTAGAGGTGGAGTCAACGACAGCAAACGCCGGGATGGTGCGTAGTCCAAACTGACTGATTCGCGGTGATGCTGTCGATCCGGTCACCCATGTGTTGAGGCCCGGAACGTCAGAGTTCCGGATGCTGTTTTTCCATTTGGTGGTATCGCTGTCAAGAAAAACATTGACTATTTTGACTCCTTTGTTTTTCTCTATTTTTTTAAGTTGAGCGGTAATCGAGTCGTTGAGAGCTTCGGTTCCTTTTACAAAAGTAAATAATGTGAAGCGGTTTTGCGATGGCTTGATTGTTGTCAGCGAGTCTTTTTCACAATAAAGTGTAACCGGCTCGATGGTCGATGACTCCCGAGAGGCAATCACGCGCCTGATTTGATCACGATAGCCTGCTATGAAATTATTTGGACGCGCCTCGGGGTCGATTGACTGGAGTATGGAATCGGCACGGGCCGGGTCGTCGCCTGCATCATAAAATGTGAGCATGGCGACTGTTGCGCTCTTGCGTTTGGGAAACTGCTTGATGTAGTTCTCGACGGTCTCGTTTATCTTTTGACTGTTGCCCGAGGCGAGCACCTGAGAATTGACGGTGATGAACTCGGCAAGCTCTTTGGTGGTTCGGTTACCGTCGGCTTTCATCACAAACGGGTCACGTGCCGACAGGGTGAGCGAGATATCGTCGCCGTTACCGGCCACGACAGTACCGAGCACGTTGCGTTGACCGGTGGTGATGGTGATGACTGCCGGATGTTTTGAATGACCTTCAAAGCGAAATTTGCTGTCGAGAGCCGATGCCAGTCCAACCTTTACCGAGTTGCCGTCATGATAGTAGAAACGGAGGTTGCGGGTGCCGAGGCCCTCAATCTCTCCTGTGATTGAAAAACTGTCAGAGTTGCCACATGCTGTCATCAGCAATGATACGATAGCGATTGCCGCCAGTGATATTTTGTATAGCCTTGATCGATGGAATAACATGAGTTAAAGTGTTTGATGCAAATGTAGTGACATTTTTTGTGATTCACAATTATTTTGACCGATACGCGGTTTATAAGTGGCCCTATACTCATAAAACTGTTCTAAATTTCACTGTTTTTTTACATATCTTAAGAAATTTAAAACTAAATTATAAGACAATATAGATAATAAATTACTACATTTGTAACAAAATTGAAAAAGGGATGTTACAATCCTTTAACCGAATTGAAATTTTAAAGGAAACCGATCTCACGTAATGAGCATAATCATCTTAGGAATAGAGTCATCGTGTGACGATACCGGGGCGGCCGTCATCAGTGACGGACTGCTGCTGAGCAACGTTCTCGCGAGTCAAAAGGTTCATGAGGAGTATGGTGGCGTGGTGCCCGAACTCGCCTCACGAGCCCATCAACAGAACATTGTTCCGGTTGTCGACACGGCTATCCGTCGCGCCGGTATCAGCAAGAACGATATCTCGGCGATTGCATTTACCCGCGGTCCCGGCCTGTTGGGTTCGTTGCTTGTCGGTACATCCTTTGCCAAAGGAATGTCGCTCGGTCTCCACATACCCATCATCGACGTAAACCACCTTCACGGTCACGTGCTCTCTCATTTTGTCCGTGAACAGGAAAACGATGAGGTTCCCGAGTTTCCGTTCCTTTGCCTGCTCATATCGGGCGGAAACTCCCAGCTTATTTTGGTGAAGAGTCCGTTTGATATGGAAATTCTCGGCCAAACTATCGATGATGCGGCCGGTGAAGCATTTGACAAGTGTGCCAAAGTGATGGGGCTGCCTTATCCCGGAGGTCCACACATTGACCGCCTCGCAGCCGAGGGCGACCCTACACGGTTTAAATTTGCCAAACCGCGCATAGACGGTCTCGACTACAGTTTCAGCGGTCTCAAAACCTCGTTTCTATACACCCTGCGCGACAACGTGAAGGTCAATCCCGATTTTGTCAAGGAAAACATGGCCGACCTGGCTGCTTCGCTTCAGCGCACAATCATTGACATTCTCATTGACAAACTCGACAAGGCGGTCAAACTCACTGGAGTGCGCACCGTGGCTATCGGCGGGGGAGTGTCGGCCAATTCGGGTGTACGTCAGGCCGTGGCTCAATATTGTGACCGGCACGGTCTCAAGGCATTCATTCCCAAGCGTATGTTCACCACCGACAATGCGGCGATGGTAGCTATCGCGGGATATTTCAAATATCAGAAAAAAGATTTTTGTCATTACGACGCCGCTCCCTATGCTCGAGTGACGCTGTAACGTTTTAACATATTTATTTATAAACTCTCCTGAAACGTGTTTACAGAATGAAAATTTCAATTATTGTAATAGGCGATGAGATCTTGATAGGGCAGGTGACCGACATAAACTCGGGCTACATCGCCAATGTTGTAAGACCGGCCGGCTGGAGCGTGGACTCAGTCGCCACGGTCGGGGATGACGCGACAGCCATTACCACTGCTATCAAGGCTGCGCTTAAACGAACCGATATTGTCCTGACAACAGGCGGTCTCGGCCCTACAAAGGACGATATAACCAAAGAAGTGCTTACAAAGATTTTTGGCGGACGTCTTCGCCTCGACCCGTCGGTGGCCGAGAACGTGAGCCGTATATGCCATAAACGTCGCATCAAACTTAACGACCTCACCGCTCGTCAGGCTATGGTGCCGTCGTCGTGCCGGGTGATCCAAAACGATGTTGGTACGGCGCCGCTTATGTGGTTTGAACGTCCCGACGGCAAGGTGCTCGTCGCTATGCCAGGTGTGCCGTTTGAGATGCAGTCGATGTTTACCAACAAAGTATTTCCCGAGCTTTTAAAACAGTTTGGTTCCCGCGATTTCATAGGTCATCGTGTGGCTCTCATCAACGGACTCATCGAGTCGGAGATTGCTCACCGCATGAATCGGTTTGAGTCGGAATTGCCCGAGAATTTCCGCCTTGCCTATCTTCCCACTCCGGGCCTTGTGCGCCTGCGTCTCGATGGAGAAGGTCCCGACCGCAAGGTTGTCGAGGCCGAGCTTGATCGCCAGTTTGAAAAACTTGTAGCCGAGTTTGGGCCCAATGTGCTGTGGGAATCAGACATGAAACTTCCCGAGATTGCGATAGAGCTTCTCAAAAAGCACAACTTAACGGTATCGACAGCCGAGAGCTGCACCGGCGGATCCATATCGGGTGCGCTCACCTCTATCCCCGGGTCATCGGCTGTGGTCAGGGGTGCGGTTGTGGCCTATAGCAACGATGTCAAGAGAGATGTTTTGGGGGTAAACGAAAAATGTATCGAGGAATATGGCGCCGTGAGTCTTCCGGTAGTCGAACAGATGGCCGAAGGAGCCAAACGACTTATCCATACCGATTGTGTGATAGCAACCAGCGGCATAGCCGGTCCCGGCGGAGGTACTGCCGCCAAACCTGTCGGTACAATCTGTATTTCGGTTATCACTCCCGGAGGAACTTCGGTCAATCATTACCGTTTTACCGGCGGTCGCTCCCAAATAATAGAGCGCACGGTCAATACAGCCCTTATCAAACTCATCACCGAGCTAAAAAAACTCTGAATCCCACCTATCTTTAAATAGCTGCAGATGCTGTGCCCCGTGGCATGGCATCTTTTTTATTTATACTCTGCCATGAAATGTCATATCTATGCTTTATCTTTGCAGCTATAAAAATAAAATGAAACGATTATGGCTACATCTGTACGACTCCTGAGACGATATGTATGGCTCATTGACACGATACGTCGTGCGGGGCGCATCACACTTGAGGAAATCAATCAAAAATGGATGGATGAGCGCACTCTGCGCCTTGAAAACGAGGAAGAAATTCCCGAACGCACCTTTCACCGTCATCGTCAGGCCATCGCCGACATCTTTGGCATCGATATTCTTTGCAACCGATATGACGGCAACACATACTTTATCGACAATGACGAGGCCCTCAACCGTCCGTCATTTACCTCGTGGCTTTTCAACGGTCTCGCCATCGACAACAGGCTCATTAGTAACCGCGGTATCGCCAATCGTGTCATCTTTGAAGATATTCCGGGCGGTAACGAATTTTTGCCACTCATCATTGAGGCTCTCACCAAGAGTCGCATGATTAAACTGACCTATCGGCGGTTTAACTCGGCCGACGAAACCGAGCGTGTTATCGAACCGCTCGGACTCAAACAGTCGGGACGGCGGTGGTATCTGGTTGCCCGCATCCCCCGATGTGACAACCCGACAGTCTTTTCGCTCGACCGCATCCAGTCAGTTACAATGACCGATGATACTTTTATTGTCGACAAGTTTATAGATGTGTCAAACTATTTTGACGATGTCATAGGTGTCAATGTCGACAATGATTATGACTGTGAAAAAGTGATTTTGCGTGTTTACGGATCACAACGTGTCTATGTCGAGACTTTACCTATCCATAAATCGCAGCGCCTCGTCAACCGCGCCAAAGACTATACCGACTACGAGTTTAACCTACGTCCCGAGTACGAGTTTCAGCATGCCATCCTTGCCCTTGGAGCAGCCGCCGAGGTCTTGTCGCCCCGCTGGCTTCGTGACGAAATCAAATGGATTGCCGAGGAGATTGTCAAGCGATATTGACAACATTTTACAAGAATGTAGTTAGGGATGCGATATCTTGCGTCTTGCAAAACGTGAAGTATTTTTTGATAGGGTATAGAAGATTGGTCGGAGACCAATAACAAATTTAAACCCCGCCATGGAGTGTCAGCGACTTGATGGGGCCATAGATGATATAAAAATACTTATCGTCGACGATGATGAACCCATTCTATCAGGTGAGTCGGTTAAACCGATGATGTATAGTTAACCGATTGCGAGCCTTGGTGAGATGTCGGCGGCACATCACTATAAAATATAGAGTTGGCCTCGCGCCGACGATGTATTCCTACCGTTCAAGAAGATAGTACATTGGTCCGGAATAAATCCTGACTCATCCTTATTTCCGTTCGTCACCACGCTTTCACCGTTCCGCTCTCTCAATCAATCCACTCAGCCAAAAGTTTCCGGTATACTGGAAACTTTTCTCAATTTTAGTGAAAGTTTATGATATAATAGAAACTTTTACCAGATTGTTATTCATCTCCTAAAATTCGGGAAACATATCCGCGGTGTCTAAACCACTTATGCGCCCAGTTTGGCACCATTTATACATATCCCGATATATCTTCATGTGGGACACAATCAAGCATATTGCCTATGGCCGAGGCCGCCCGCGCGACGGTCATACCGGTTTGACGTGCTATTTCCTCGCGCAACAAAGAGTAGGATATTTCCCTGATTTCTGATGCGGAAGGAACGCGACCAAATTTGCCAATCAGCTGAGCTTTGTCGGGAAGACGGACTTTCGGTCCTACATGCAGGCCGTCAAAGCAATACTCACCGTCAACTTTTCGCATCACAAAACCCGATCGGTTACGGCTGTTACATTCTTCGGCCCACCGTCTTACAACCGGGTTTGATATTCCGCTCAAAATCTCGCGAATAATAGGCTGTCGCCTCAACTGCCCATAAGTATATCCCTCACGATTAATACCACCCGACCCGGACGGAATGTCCGAGTCGGAGATATAGACAATATCACTTTTATCAAATAATGATAAGAAACCGGTCATGAAAAGGTTGCAATCAAATTGTTGGATAAATATAGAGATTTTAGGATTTTGTCACTATCCGCAAAATTTCTTTACCTCGTTCTTCGCTTATACCAAGACGAGAACGCATTCGATCAAGCATTCGCATTTCACGATCAGAAATAACCCCGTCTTCTTCAAGACAGGCTTTTATTTCATCAACAAATTCCTGCTCTTCTGTAGTGTAGGATGGTTTTAATGTTTGAATAAGTTCCTCAGCTCGTTCTTCGGTGATACCTAATCTTATTCTCATTCGATCAAGCATACGCAGTTCTTTAGAACTCAGTTCGCCTCCTTCTTCAAGACATAACTGATATTCTTCGAGATATTCTTTTTCCTCAGATGTGAGCTCGATTGATTTGTTTGTCGTCGAGTTGGAGGATGTTACCGGGTTAGAAAAATCTTTAAGAGAACGGAATTTAACATTTATGTTCCATACGGTTTCGGTTGATTCTCTGAATTGAGATTTTGTATTTTGCTCGACATTGGCTTTGATTTTTACCCATAAGTATTTTGCGGAAGCCTGAATGTCATCCATTTCGGTGCTATTGGTAAAACGTGTGTCGGATGATTGCACACTTTCAGAGTACTCTAAGATATTATTGTTTATACGGCGTTCAACAAGTCGTTGCCATTGGGGCTGTTGAGAATACCATATTAAATTTTCTGGCAAATATGGTAACTTCATTGGGTCAAGACGAACGGTGAGAGTACGCGAAGTTTTGGAACTGCTGTCTGATGAATAAGATGAAGAATTGGAAATTTGACCTTCTCCTGAAAATAATTTTAGATCAGCGCTTCCGCTCATTTTTGAAGCCGCTTCGTTCATTTCAGAGACCTGTTTACCCTTAATCGATGTAATCTCAATCTGTTCTGCGCCCAGACACTCAAGGAGATAGCACAGTTCATGAACTTTATCCATAAAGAATATATCTTCTGACTGTTCATAAGGTACATATAGAGATTTATTGTACGGATGGCCTATGTAAAGTTGACCGGGATAGGGGTGACCTGTTGGGAATGTCATTGCCTTAGGAATATTAGACATTCTGAAAACATCAATTCCTGTCGCGTTACAACCACCTATCTCAAAGTCTCTAATGGGCATGCAGAATTTACGGTTGGAATAATCGTAAACATCGGTATAATTGTCCCATGTCTCACTGAGAAGTTGTTCGCAATTTTTAATTTCATCCATTTCCGCTTTAGGATTAGATGAAAATTCCATTGCCGCGATATAAAGGTCTCTAGCCTGATAGGTACGATTTTGCAATTCTCGTGTGAATGCTAAATTTCGATATAGAACATAATTATCTTCTTCGGGTTTTTCCGTTTTATCCAGCGCCTCTAAAAATTCATTAGCAGCAGCATCAAGCTCATCATTATCTAATTCCCCCTCAGGTGCATTAGCATTCTTTAGGTATAAAACACGACCCAAAGTGAAGTGAGCATCTACGCTTTCGGGTGCTGATTTAACATAATTATATGCTGAAGAAACAGCTTCTTCATATTTCCCATCTTCAGCGAGTTGAATTGGTGAAATTTCAGGTTCAACCATAGAGGCTAAATCAGCCAAAAAATTACAAATTGATGTAGCTTTATTTCGTATTTCAGAATCCTCGCATTTAATAAGATTTGAATAATATATTCCACCAATTTGTTCATCCCCATTAAAAAAATAAAAGACAAGTTCTTTATAAATAACATTGTCAAATTCACTCCATAGAATAATGTATTCATCTTCCGGATGATCATTGTCATTGATGACGTATATTCCACGGTCGGTCATGACACATCCTTCATTTTTGTCATTCCAAAAAGAGGTATCGCGAACAAATAAAATTAATTCGTCAAGAGGTATTTCAAAATTACTGCGCCAAGTTCGTCTATCAAAATCAGTAAGGTTGTATCCTAAAGTACAATCAATAGTGTTTGCTGTTCCAAACCATCCAATCTGGGATTGAAATTTTTTTATAAAATCGCTCATAATTAATGGAGTTATAGGGCTGATTAATTTATTCTTTGACAATCAAGATAAATCATGTTGAGGGCACACGCCTTTTTTATATCGATACCATAGATGCGCATGAATGCATCGACAACCGGCTGGCCGCCGTTGGTTGTTATAGGATTGCTGAACGAGTTTGTGACAACATCGACGCTCATCCCTTTTTCAATGCGAACACCATTGCAAATTTTGTTCTGTTTTACAGTGATTCGATATAACATAGCGATTTAAATTGGTTTATACCCGGGTTCCTCACTCTACCGGGATAGGTATTAGAGACGCAAAAGACGTGAGGCTCATCTGCGTCACGTCTTTCAATTTCAGGTATCGCCAAACACCTTAACAAACAAGACTTGAAGTAATGGCCCCACGTCTATATCTATATATGCGGGGGCCTGAATGTACCCTACACTAACGGATATAGAAAGTGGGCATTCTTCCTCGAGAGTCCGTTTGTCTTTCTACTGTTTTGGCGATTTCGAAATTGAGAACTATCGGCAAGATGCCTTTTGCGCGGCTTCGTTAATTAATATCAGGAAACTCTTTTCCTGCGCGTCATTGACGGCCGATAATGTTTGAAACCGATTGCAAATATAGCACATTTTTTGAAGAATGCCCACTATTGTTTGAGAAATTCTTCGGTTTGACAATATGTTATAAAACATATTGTTAGTTTATGTTTGGAGAGAGGGCCTATGTTAGGTGGATGATTCTATCGATGTTCATATCGTTATTTTTAAGTTCGATGCAAAATTATGACGGCAAGTTGCCACATCGCGGCAGAACGCTCATGAAAATCAAAAAAATAATTCGACAGTTCAGAAAATCAAATTGGTGGGGTGTATCAAAAAATTTTGTAGGGACGTGCCTTCGGCACGTAAGGAGTGTAAATAGCTGTTAACCACTAACTACGTGCCAAATGCACGTCCCTACATAGACTAATAAAAAGGCGATATCCGGTATTTTGATTAGAATTCCAACACTTTTAACATACATGCGTTTGATAAAAGTGCAGTTAGAGAGTGGCATGATGTATCGCTTATAAAAAAATAACTACTTCCGCAACAAACTCCTTCCCAACTTTTTTCAGTAAAACTCACTGATATGGTCACAAAGTTATGAATAAATTCTTTCTATGAGGTCGGTTATATGATATTTTGATGATAAATATCCACATTTTGGACATCGGGGCTTTTCATTTTGAAAAATGAAACCGCCCGAGGCCTGAACGAACTGTTGCCCGCAATTCGGGCATTTTTTTGATTTGAGAATAAGCATAATTTCTTTTTTGCACAAAGATATGCCACTCGGCTACCATTTGGCGGCAGAGCATAGAAAAACTTATATCACTTAAATCAGGGTAAATTTGCTTTATTTGTCCAACAATAATGTCAAAAAGTTTGTAAAACGACAAATTTGATGTATCTTTGTGAGAAATAACCCACTCCTTACTTAAAATCGTACCAATGGAAATGATGCCCGCGTTGCGGAATTTTGTGACAATGGGCCTGTTATCATTGAGTCATACCAATCATTATCGACATGAAAACTTTTGTTTTTAAATGCATCGCAACAGCTTTAGGCCTATCGGCTTGCACCTCGCCAACTACTCACAACACCCTGTCACCCAAAGAAATAGCCGATGGGTGGGAACTCCTTTTTGACGGTAAATCGCTCAACGGCTGGAAAGATTTCAACGGTGACTCGCTCACGATGCCCTGGCATGTGGTCGACGGATGTATTCAGGCCAACGGTGACGGCAGCGACCTCACTGGCTATATTGTCACCGACCGACATTTTGACAACTTTATTCTCGACTGGGATTGGAAACTTTCCTATGGCGGCAACTCGGGCATGCTCTATCATGTGGTCGAGGACCCATATTTCAAGGTTCCTTATGTTACCGGTCCCGAATATCAGCTCATTGACAATGACGGATGGGAAGCTACCAACGCTCCTGTAAAACTGGAGCCGTGGCAGCGTCTCGGCGTCGATTATGCAATGTATCTGCCCGACCCCGACTCTATGTTTGTCAATCCTCAGGGCCAGTGGAACAACTCCCGCATCGTCTTTGACAACGGACACGTCGAGCACTGGCTCAACGGTCACAAGATTCTTGAGTTTGAGGCCTGGAGCGACGACTGGTTTCAGCGTAAAAATTCGGGCAAGTGGGAAAACGCTCCCGAATATGGTCTTGCCCAGTCGGGTGCTATATGTCTTCAGGACCATGGTTATCCCGCTTCGTTCCGCAATATAAAAATCAAGCAGCTGCCGCGCCGCGAGTCGGCACCCAAAGCTCTCTTCAACGGCCGTGACCTGACGGGCTGGACCGCCTACGGAACCGAAAAATGGTATGTCGACGGCGATTCAAATCTCGTTTGTGAGAGTGGTCCCGACAAACAATATGGCTATCTTGCCACCGACGCCTATTATAAGGACTTTGATCTTACACTCAAATTCCGTCAGCTTGCCAACGGTAATTCGGGCGTCTTTTTCAGGTCATTTGTCGAGCCTCCGGTAAAGGTTCACGGATGGCAGTGTGAGGTGGCGCCTAAAAACCACGACACCGCCGGTATATATGAAAGCTATGGCCGCGGTTGGCTTGTTCAGATTCCCGACGATAAGGAAGATATACTGAAGGAGGGTGACTGGAATACACTTCGCATCCGTGTGGAGGGCGATCATGTGCAAACATGGCTCAACGGCCAGCCTATGACCGACTTCAATGACGAGAAAATCGGCAACGCTCAAGGCCGCATAGCTCTGCAGATTCACGATGGTGGCGGCATCAAGGTACAGTGGAAAGACCTCATAATAACCCCACTTTAAATCAGGACAAAATCAACCATCATTATCACTAATAAGAGGTGCTTGAGGTTAATCACCTGAAGACCTCTCAGCTCACATATTTCTCCCAATGGAAAACAAAGAAATAAAAAACAAGGTACAGCCTGAGACCGCAAATTCGAGCCGACGTACCTTTCTTAAGACAGTAGGTTTAGCTTCGTTATTCACTATCGTGCCGCGCCACGTGCTCGGCGGTCCCAACCACATCGCGCCGAGCGATCAGCTCACCAAAGGCATTATAGGCGTGGGTGGAATCGGTCGCAGCAGCTATCACTTTACCAGCGACGATACGTGCCGCCTTGTGTCGGTATGTGATGTCGACGATGCTCATCTCCAAAAGGCTCTTGACCTCGGGGTGTCAAAACTGGGACAGAAGCTCAAACCCTACCACGATTACCGCGATCTCATCCATGACTCAAATGTTGACATCGTCCATATCGCCACTCCTCCCCACTGGCACTCGATAATGGCTATCGAGGCAGCCAATGCAGGCAAAGACATCTGGTGTGAGAAGCCGATGACACGAACCATAGGCGAGGGCAAGGCTCTTGTTGAGGCTGTAAAGCGCAACAACCGCATTTTCCGTCTCAACACCTGGTTCCGTTTCAAAGATAATTTCTATGGCCTCGGCACCACTGTCGAGCCGCTAAAAAAACTGGTTGACAGCGGTATGCTCGGTTGGCCTTTGACAGTCACCATCAGCGGTGCTACCGGTTTTGCATGGAAATTTTTCTGGACCGGACGCGAAAATCTGCAACCTGAAAAGATTCCCGCCGGATTTGACTATGACTTCTGGCTCGGCCCGGCTCCTTATAAGCCCTATAACGCCCACCGCACTCATCAAACCTTCCGCGGATACTGGGACTATGACGGCGGCGGTCTCGGCGACATGGGACAGCATTACATGGACCCCGTGCAGTATATTCTCGGCAAGGACGATACGTCGCCCGTCAAGGTCGAGATTGACGCGCCCCAGCAGCACAGCGACGCTATAGGTACATGGCGCCGTATAACTTATACCTATGATGACGGATGCCGCATCGTTCTTGAGGGCGAGGGCTATGAATCGGGTAATAAGATACCTTATATTGAGGGTCCCAACGGAAAGGTCTTCAAAGGATTTGAATGTGAAATAAACGGTGAGCCCATGCCGGGCATCATGAGCGTGATTGCCGAGTTGCCCGACCCGGCGCCTCAAAACACCGACTTTATCAAGTGTATCAAAAACCGCGAGCTTTTTGCGCTCAACGAGATGAACGGTCACCGTAGCGCCACCATCGTCAACATGGGATTGGCCGCGCTCCGTCTTAACCGCGACCTCGAGTTTGATCCCGTAGCCCAGCAGTTTATCAATGATGAGGCCGCCAACCGTCTCATCGACCAGCCTGTGAGAGGTTCATGGTCGGTTTGATATCAAGGGTTCATAAATTCACGTTTCAATCACAGATTTAAAATTATAAAAATGAAAAAATATATCATATCTCTCCTTCTTGTATTGTTGATGTTGCCCGACGCGGTGGCTCAGGATGCCCGCGGCCGTGTCACCTCGACCATTGTAGCCGATGCGCTCGCCATGCTTCCGGCGGCCAAACGCAAGGCCTATGACGAGGCTATGGCCGACCTTGCCTCGACCGGCAGTGAGGGAATACAACAGCTTGCATCGATGCTTGTACCTGCTGACCAGGGTAAAAACTCGACGGTCGAATATGCGCTCTACGGCGTGACCGCCTATGTGATGGCTCCCGGGCGTGACGAGCTTCGCGACGGTGTGCGCGACGGTCTCAAAAAGGCTATCGGCACCGTGACCGATAATGCCAACCGTGCGTTTTTGATGACGTTGCTCCAAAACTGCGGACGTGCCGACGATGCCGATTTTTTCGCGTCTCTTGCCACCGACCCATATCTGGCCGACTGGGCTATCAACGGTCTCATCTCTATTGATGGATCGGAACAGACAATCTTGAAACTGATTGAAGATGATGCGGCTCCCCGAAGCGAGCTTGCCCGTGCCGCCGGTATGAAAAATGTTACCCCGGCTTCAATCAATATCACCGCGTGGCTCGCCGACCCGACAACCGATGCCAAAACACGCCGGGCATGTTACAAGGCGCTCGGACAGCTCGGACAGCCGGCCGCCGAACCGGTTCTGTTCAAAGCAGCCCGTACCGTGAAATTTGCCGGAGCAGCTGATGGTGGCGATGGTTCGACCGAGGCCTATATCGACCTCCTTCATAATTTTGCCAAGACCGGAAAAGCCCCGGCAGCGTCACAGGCAGCCCACAAATTACTTGCCGCCACTACACGTCCCAACATCAAGGGTGCCGCGCTCAATATCATTTTTGACGTTGACGGCAAGAAAGCGCAGCCGTTGCTTATTCAGGCAATGAAAAGTAACGACCGTCATTATCGTGTGAACGCTCTGCGTCGCAGCGAGCCGTGGGCCGATGCCTCGACCTGTGCCGAGCTTAATAAAATTCTTGCCGCCAAAGGAAGCGATTCCGCCAAAGCCGACATCATCAACTGGTATGGTGCTACACGCAACAGCGCTGCGATAACCCCGGTCGTCGCCAATATCAACGCTGTCAACGAGGAAGTCGCTCTTGCGGCAATCAAGGCTGCCGGTATGATTGGCGGCGATGAGGCTCTCAATGCTCTCACCTCGGCTTTGTCAGGGAAATATGCCGATGATGCTGCCGCTTCGTTGCTCCGTTTCAACGGAAATGTGGCTCCGGCAATAATAAAGGCTCTTGATGCCGATCCGGTCACCTGTAGCCATGCTCTTGCCATCGCGTCAAAGCGCAAGATGTCACAGGCCGCTCCCAAAGTATTTGAACTTACCCGCTCGACCGATAATGATGTGGCCGATGCGGCTTATGAAGCTCTTGCCGGAGTTGTCAAGGAGAACGATTTCGCGACACTCGCCTCAATGCTCGAGGCCGACAAAGGGCATGCCCCTCAGATTGTCGCCGCCATGAAAAGCGCGTTGATCCAGGCCGAGCCGTCACGACAGTTTGAAACAGCCTCGGCAGCCATGTCAAAGGCCGCGAAACCATATCTCTATTTCCCGCTTCTCTCACAGGCCGGCAACAGCGAGGCTGTTGCACGTCTGCTCGACGGTTATTCAAAAACCGGTGATGAGAAAGCTGCCGCTTTTGAAGCTCTGCTTCAGGTCGACAGTCCCGACATGATTGAAGTGATGTATGGAATTGCAGCCGGTAACGGTCAGGATAGCGAGAAAGCTCTCAACCGATATGCCGACCTTGTTGCCCGCGGTGATTTCAATCCTGTCAAGAAATATCAATATTACCGTCGCGGTCTCGAACTCAATACTTCAGACAATCTGCGCAACAAGATGCTCAAGAGTCTCGGCTCGACCAATCTGATGCAGGCGGGTCAGGTTGCGGCTCCCTACATGAACAATGCCGCTACCGCCAAGGCAGCTGCCGGTGCTGTTCGTTCGGTAGCTTCCAAAAACAACATGAATCTCGGTGGAAAAGACATGAAAGCCGCTCTTGAAAAAGCACGCGAGGTATTCCGCAACGGTACAACCGCTGATGACGGTTATGCAGTTGACGACATTAACGGCATGCTCGCCAATCTTCCAGCCGAGGGTTTTGTTAATGTTACTGCCAACGGCGACGACCTTTCGGGTGACTTTGAGAACTTTGAACTGATGTTGGAGTGGAAAGGTCGCGGACATGTAATGTTACGCTCGGTACCTGATGCCTATAAGGTTGGCTGCGGATGTGCTCCGGGTTCGAAGGTTCGTAATGCCGATGGTCAGTGGAACACAACCTATATCAAGGTTGTAAACGATCGTATCACTGTCGTGGAGAACGGCGAGATTGTTATCGACAATGCCACACTGACCGATGCCAAGAATCCCGACAGTCCTGTGGCAGCCTCGGGTAAAATCGGATTCAGCTCAAGCAATCCCGGTTTTGAAGTTCGTGACATCTATCTGCGCCAGCTCCCGTCGACTCCGGTATTTGAACTATCGGCCGATGAAGCAGCCGATGGTTTCAAAGTCCTTTTTGACGGTCGTTCAATGCACAATTTCACCGGTAATAAAATTGATTATGTGCCGGTCGACGGTAATATCTATGTTACAGCTGCCTATGGTAACGGAGGCAACCTTTATACTGTTGACGAGTTCAGTGACTTTATCCTGAGATTTGACTTTTGCTTTGAGCGTGAAGGGGTTAACAACGGTGTGGGCATCCGCACTCCAATGAATGTCGATGCCGCCTATGAAGGCATGGAAATCCAGATACTTGACCATGATGCACCAATCTATAAGAATCTGCGCGACTATCAGGTTCACGGGTCGGTTTACGGTATTATTCCTGCCAAACGCATCAAACACCAGCCCCTTGGCAAGTGGAGCACCGAGGAGATTCGCGCCGTTGGTGATCACATCACGGTGACTGTAAACGGTGAGGTAATTCTTGACGGAGACATCCGCGAGGCTACTCAAGGTCACAATGTAGCGCCTGACGGAGCTGCAAAAAATCCCTATACCGTTGACAAAAAGAATCACCCCGGCCTTTTCAACAAGAGCGGCCACATCGGGTTCCTTGGTCATGGTGCCGGTATCAAATTACGCAATATACGAATCAAAGACCTCTCTTCGCCTGTAAAAAAGAATCGTAAAAAATGACTGAAACTGTAGAGTCAAAGTCACGCGGTCCGGTTCGCATCGTGATTTTCGGAGCCGGTAACCGCGCCTCAAAATATCTCAGATATATTCTTGACAATCCTGACAAGGTAAAGCTTGTCGGGATTGTCGAGAGTAACACCCTACGTTGCCATCGTATGGCCCTCACGGCCGGTGTGTCCGAAAAATCGTGTTTCGGTGACTTTGACAGTTTTTTTGCCTCCAAGGTCGACGCCGACGCCGTGTTGATATGCCTGCCCGAGAACATTCATTATGAACCGGCGATAAAAGCGTTGCGGGCCGGTTATAACATTTTGCTTGAAAAACCTATAGCGCCGACTATTGAAGAATGTAGGGCAATCGCCGACGAGGCGGTTACCCGCGGCCTTATAGCCGGTGTGTGTCATGTATTGCGCTATCATCCCTATTTTGAAAAAATAAAGGAGATAGTTGATTCTGGGCGTTTGGGCGAGATTGTCAGCATAACTCATCGCGCGTCGGTTGGAGTTGATCGAACGACTCACGGCTTTGTACGCGGCCAGTGGAACTGCGAGAAGCTGACCAACCCTATGTTTATCAGCAAATGTTGTCACGATGTCGATTTCATAGTATGGCTCACCGGTAGCCGGGCACGACGGGTCAGTTCGTTCGGGTCACTGCGTCATTTCCGGGCCGATAATGCTCCTGAGGGTAGTGCGATGCGGTGTGTCGACTGCTCGGTCGAAAAAGATTGTCCGTTTTCGGCTGTTGACCTTTATCTAAATCGCCGCGACTGGATTTCAAATTTTGACGTCAAGGAGGGGGAGACTATTGAGACGGTTATTAAACGAGAACTTACCGACGGACGTCAGGGTAGATGTGTCTATCACTGTGACAACGATGTGGTCGATCACCAGATTGTGTCGATTGAGATGGAAAATGATGTTACGGTTAATTTGTCGATGGACTGTTTTACACTCAGGGACAACCGTCAAACACACATTTGTCTCACTCATGGAGAAATTTATGGAGACGAGCACCGCATTGAGGTTTACACCTTCCGCGGAGGCTTGAAGGAGGTTTATGATTTTGCCCGTCTTGAGGGTAAACCCTATCACGCAGGGGCCGATTTGCGTGTTGTTGAGGACTTTATCAAGGCTATCGCCGATTCAGAGCATAAGATTCTGACCGATATCGCCGACTCGCTTGAGAGCCATCAGATTTGTTTTGATGCCGAGAAAAGCCGTCGGACAGGTACAATGATTAGCCGGTAACTAAAATTTTTTTCCAAAAAAATGATGTTACAATGAACACAAACGTGTTACAATACGTTTACAAGATAAAGAACAGAACCTTGACAACGACAATGACGACCCTGCTTAGGGGAGATAAACCGGCCGACTGAGACGAATGCAGATGCGGGCGGTGAAGAAATCTCATTGAAGACCGAAGGAGTCCGACATCTGACGAGGTGTCAAAAGCTACCGGGAGTGTTGATGAAATCGGGCGTTGGAAGCGACGTCGGCCGGGCAGAGAGAAGAAAGCATAAGTATACAGGGAATTAAAATATGTTTCAGTCGCTCATCAGGTTAGAAATATAATCAGCCGATTCTGAAAATCAGGGTCGGCTGTTTTGTTTTATGCCGATTTATAAATTCGCGATACCGGGTGGTGAGAAATAAAAAAATTCATTTTGCTGATTGACGCATATTTAGTAATTTTGCACTGCAATTGCCCGATACAAGTCCGTGTTGGTCGCTTGATGGCGCTAACGGGTTGTGTCATTAAACTATAGCTATAAACATCACCAAATGAACATTTCGTATAATTGGCTTAAGCAATATGTCGATTTCGACCTTGACCCCAACAGGTTGGCCGATGCATTGACATCAATCGGCCTCGAAACCGGATCGGTTGAGGAAGTAGAATCAATAAAAGGCGGTCTGCGCGGCATCGTCATCGGTAAAGTTCTTACCTGCATCGATCATCCCGACAGTGACCATCTTCACATCACCACTGTTGACCTTGGGCTTGACGAGCCTTTCCAGATTGTTTGCGGAGCGCCCAATGTGGCTGCCGGTCAGACAGTTGTTGTTGCAACTGTCGGCACGACCCTCTATGATGGCGACAAAGAATTTAAAATCAAGAAATCAAAGATACGCAATGTCGAGTCGTTCGGTATGATTTGTGCCGAAGACGAGATTGGCATCGGTACAAGCCACGACGGTATCATCGTCCTCAACGAGGAGGTAAAACCGGGAACTCCCGCCGCCGATTACTACAATCTCAACAGCGATTATGTACTCGAAGTCGATCTGACACCCAACCGCATCGACGCCGCTTCACATTATGGCGTGGCTCGTGATCTCTCGGGATGGCTTGACCGCAACTCAGAAATCAAGCCCGACCTACATCGCGATTCGATCGAGTCGTTTAAGGTAGACAGCCCCGACGGACGTGTTGAAGTCGATGTCGAGGACAAGGCCGGTTGCATCCGTTACAGCGGTATTACCATCAAGAATGTCAAAGTTGCCGAGTCACCCCAATGGCTCCGTGACCGTCTTGTGGCTATCGGTCAGCGTCCCATCAATAACATCGTTGACATCACCAACTATCTGCTTCACGCCTATTGCCAGCCTATGCACTGCTTTGACCTCAATAAAATCAAAGGCAACCGCATTGTCGTGCGCACGGCTCCCGAAGGTACTCCTTTTACTACACTCGATGGCGTAGAACGCAAACTCAACGAAGCCGACCTTATGATTTGTGATACCGAGCGCCCGATGTGTATCGCCGGAGTATTCGGCGGTCTTGATTCAGGTGTGACCGAGGAAGCTACCTCGATTTTCCTTGAAAGCGCATGCTTCAATCCTACACGTGTGCGTAAAACCGCCCGTCGTCATGGACTCAACACCGATGCTTCGTTCCGCTTTGAGCGTGGTGTTGACCCCAACAACACAATGTATGTGCTCAAACTTGCCGCTATCCTTGTCAAGGAACTTGCTGGCGGTGAGATTTGTGGCGAACCGGTCGACATCTATCCCAACGTTGTGGAGCCCGCTAAGGTTACACTCAGCTATAACTATCTCAACCGTCTGATTGGTAAAGATATTCCCGAGGAAACTGTTGACAATATACTCAAATCGCTCGAAATCGAGATCAAAGGTAAGGCCGACGGTGCTGTCGACCTCGAGATTCCTACCTATCGTGTGGACGTAACACGTCCATGTGACGTAGTTGAGGAAGTTCTCCGTTTCTATGGCTATAACAATGTCGAGATTGCATCAGATGTAAACTCGTCGCTCTCATATAAGACACCGGTTGACGCGTCAGATGACCTGCGCCGTCTCATATCGGAACAGCTCACCGCCGCCGGATTTAACGAGATTCTCAATAACTCGCTCACCGCCGAGAGCTATTATGAAGGCATTGACATCTATCCTGTCGAGAAATGTGTCAAGCTGCTCAATCCGCTCAGTTCCGACCTCAATGTGATGCGTCAGACTCTTCTGTTCGGTGGCCTTGAATCGCTTGCTCACAACATCAACCGTAAGCAACCCGACATTGCCATGTATGAGTTTGGAAATGTTTATTTCCTCAATCCCGAGGCAGTCTCTACTCAGGATGCTCCTCTCGCTCCGTTCAGCGAGCATGGTTCTCTCGCCCTGTGGATGACCGGAAATATCCAGACCGCATCGTGGAATCGTCAGGCTATCGAGTCGACAGTCTATGACCTTCGCGCCGTGGTTGAGAATATCCTTCGTCGTCTTGGCATCGAGGACCGTGAAATTGTCTTTACTGTCGATAACAACAATCCTCTCTATGCTGCGTCGCTGCGTGTCGATACCCGCTCGGGTAAGGAACTTGCCACCCTCGGTGTGCTGTCAAAAGCTATCCTCAAGAAAGTTGACATCAAGCAGCCTGTATGCTACGCCGAGATTAACTGGACAGCCCTCGTGAAGCTCGCTTTGAAAAAGAAAGTGAAGTTCACACCCCTGCTCAAGACTCAGGCAGTCAACCGCGACCTTGCTCTTCTTGTCGACACTCAGGTGACAATGGAGGCTATCGAGAAGGTTGTGAGAGAAAGCGAGAAAAAACTACTTAAAAAGGTAACCCTCTTTGACGTTTATGAAGGTAAGAATCTCCCTGAAGGCAAGAAATCATATGCTATATCAATCGAGCTTCAGGACGAAGAAAAGACGATGAACGACCGTCAGATTGATGCTATCATGTCAAAAATCATCGATAACCTCACCAAACGTCTGGGTGCACAGCTCCGATAATACGAAAATTTAAAAACAATATAAAAACATAATAACAACATACTATGGGAAGAGCTTTTGAATATCGTAAAGCCAGAAAACTCAAACGTTGGGGTAACATGTCACGTACATTTACCCGTATCGGTAAGGAAATCACTATCGCTGCCAAAGCCGGTGGTCCCGATCCCGATGCAAACCCCCGTCTTCGCGTGCTGATGCAGAACGCCAAGGCTGCCAACATGCCTAAAGACACTGTAGAACGTGCCATCAAAAAAGCAACCGATAAGGATGCCGGCGACTACAAGGAAATCACCTACGAAGGATATGGTCCCTTCGGTATCGCTATCTTTGTTGAAGCTGCTACCGACAACAACACCCGTACCGTTGCCAACGTTCGCTCTTACTTCACCAAGCATGGCGGTAACCTCGGTACCCAGGGTTCGCTCACATTCCTTTTTGATCACAAGAGCGTTTTCAAAATCAAGCCCAAAGATGGAGTATCGCTCGAAGACCTCGAACTCGAACTCATCGACTACGGTGTAGATGAAATCGAGCCAGATGAAGATGAAATCATGCTCTACGGTGCTTTTGAGGAATTTGCCAACATTCAGAAATATCTCGAAGGCAACGGCTTTGAAATCATTTCGGCTGAGTTTGAACGCATCCCCCACGAACTCAAGGAGGTTACTCCCGAGCAGCGTGTCACCCTCGACAAACTTCTTGAAAAACTCGAAGAAGACGAGGATGTCCAGAATGTTTTCCACAACATGAAGGAAGACGATACCGACGAAGAATAATCGCCGGCTTGATATAATCTTATTATCCCGAAACCGGGCTCTGAGCTGTGACAATATAGCCCGCGAGCCGGCTTCGGGTTTATTTTAAACCAAAAGGAAAAGATATGTTTTCAGGAATTGTTGAAGAAGCCGCTACCGTAAAAAAAGTGGAGCGCAAGGGTGGAAATGTCGACTTGACGGTCAATTGTTCATTTGTCGACGAGCTGTCTATCGACCAGTCAGTGGCCCACAACGGTGTTTGCCTGACGGTTGTATCGCTTAATCCCGACGATACATACACCGTTACTGCCATTCAGGAAACTCTCGACCGTAGCAATCTGGGAGATCTGAAAGAGGGCGACCGTGTCAATCTCGAACGCTCGATGAAAATTGACGGTCGTCTTGACGGTCACATAGTGCAGGGTCATGTTGACACCACTGCTAAGTGTGTCGACATCGAGGAGGTTGACGGCAGCCGTTATTTCAAGTTTCAATACGAGGTCAATAGCGAGCTTGCCGCCAAGGGTTACATCACGGTTGAAAAGGGCTCGGTGACGGTCAACGGTGTGTCGCTTACGGTCTGTGACAGCGAACGCGATTCATTCCGTGTGGCTATCATTCCCTATACTTTTGAACACACCAATTTTGGTGACATCAAGGTGGGAACCAAGGTCAATATCGAGTTTGATATCATCGGCAAGTATATTGCCCGTCTTAAAACTTATTGATACTGCTTATTACTTTCTGAAGCACAAGCGGCGCTTCGGGGCCCATATTGAAGATGAGGTCGAGAACCGACAGGTCGGGAATGAAACCGAGACGGTCGGCCCTTACCTGATAATAGGTCGGAATTTCAAACCGAGGTTCGGTATGTGACAAATCAACAGTCGAGTTTGCAGGATAAACCGCCCGGTCAAGAGATTTGTATTTTGGTGCATCTATTCCGAGAATATGGCAGATGACATCTTCGAGCCCGCTGTCAAAATTTACAAGTGTGTTATATTCAGTTATTGCCTCGTTCCTGAAGAACGGGGCAAAACTGTCTATATAGTACTCAAAAAAGGGAGTGCGTCCATAGGCCGACTCAAGAGCTGTCATGTGAAGATGCCACCACTGACCGTGATCCGACAGCTTGATATCGTTCCACTTGGCACGCATGATGCTCTCGGGTTTACCAATTGGCAGCGTCAGTCTCATCGGCCCGTTGACATCGGCAATAGTGGTGCGGTGGGCCGACTTGAATCGCTTGTCAAAGCGTGAGTTGGTGTCGACAATGCTTTGACCGGTTGATGCTATAAGTGCATACCGGCTTATCGACCCTAAAAATGCCGGCGGCAATATCAAGGTCGTTTCGGGGAAGCGCGTCAACGGATGTTTAGGTTCGTTCATTTGTCGGGGTTGGCATCACGAAGGATGCGGTTCCAGCGTATTCCACCGTGGAAAATCGACTTGTCTTTGTCAAACGAGATGAGCACACGCCATGGAGAACCGATGATGTGGTCTTCGGGAACAAATCCCCAGTAACGCGAGTCGAGCGAGTTGTGGCGGTTATCACCCATCATGAAATAATAGTCCATTTTGAACTCATACTCATCGACCGGTTTATTGTCAATGTAGAGTTTCCCGTTGACGAGTTTGGCCGAGGGATTATTTTCATAAACACGGATGGCGCGCTCATATACGGGCCAGTTTTCATCCGTGATTTTCAATTTCATACCTTTTGAGGGTATCAGGATACCATCTTCTCCGCCATAGTTGTCGATTGTCCATGTATCGGAAATGTCATTGGGAAATAACATTCCGTCGGGTTGTTGCGGCAGACGGGCAATGTGGCTTATGCGTCCCGATGATTGCAGTGACTCAATCATGCCGTTGGTGAGCGGAGTGACATAGACCATAGGGACTGTCCCGTCGGCATTCACGTCATATCCGTTTGCACGGGCGACTGCCGCATCCTGAACTACCTCGCCAACATAGTGGATATCTTCCTGAGCAACGCCAAGATTATCCCATTCCTCGTCGGTGAGACCTTGACCCTTGACCTGGAAAATGTAGTTGTACTGCACATTTTCGGGTGTATTCTCGGCAACGCCGTCAATATAGATTGTACCGTCAACAATTTTAAGACGTTCGCCGGGTAGTCCTACGGCACGTTTGACATAGTTCTCGCGACGGTCGACCGGACGATAGATAACCTCGCCAAATGTCGCTTTGTTGTTGAGGACTGCATTGCGTCCGAGACTTTTAACTAACGTGTAATAGTCGGGATTCGATACCTTTGACATGACCGTGTCGCCGGCCGGGAAGTTGAAAACAACAATGTCGCCCGATTCGACATTACGCAAGCCTTTGAGTCGGTGGTAGGGGAGTGAAGGCGACTCAAGATAACTCTTAGTGTTGATGATGGGCATCGTGTTGTGGACAAGTGGGAAGTTGACCGGAGTCATTGGCACGCGAGGCCCATAAATCACCTTGTTGACAAACAGATAGTCACCGGTCAGCAGTGTTTTTTCAAGTGACGATGACGGTATCTGGTAGTTCTGGCCTATGAAAGCAAAAACAAAATATACAAGGATGAGAGCATAGACAATCGCGTCGACCCAGCTCATAACCGACCTCACTGCCGGATTAGGGCTTTTTTTCCACCAGGTGAAAGGTATATAGCCTGTGATATAGATGTCAAAAAGTAGAATGACAAAGATGGCAAGCCACCAGTTGCCCATCCATGCGACCCATCCGAGAAAGATAAGGGTCACAATGGCAAAACGCACCCAACGGGTTGGGCGCGTTGATGCCACACGACTGCGTAAGTCGGCAGTGAAATTGTTATTGCTCATTTAAAATTGAGTGGTATTCTTTTTTTATTTGATATTGTCTACCTCAAGGTCGCCGTTAACGATTTCGTGCCAGGGTAGTCCCTGAAGAGCGAGCTGTTCCATGAAAGGATCGGGGTTGAATTCCTCGACGTTGTGAACGCCCGGTTTTACCCACTGGCCGGTAAGGAACATCATGGCGCCGATCATGGCAGGCACACCGGTAGTGTAGCTTACAGCCTGCATGCCGGTTTCGCGGTAGGCGGCTTCGTGGCTACAGTTGTTGTAGATGTAATAGGTCATGGGGCGGTTTTCTTTGTCAAGACCCGAGATGCGGCATCCGATAGAGGTCTCGCCGTGATAGTTCTCGCCGAGGTCCTGCGGGTTGGGGAGCACTGCCTTGAGAAACTGCAGGGGCACTATCTTTG
>JAIDNJ010000014.1 GCA_029063895.1 Muribaculaceae bacterium
CGGTAGCATAAAGACGGTTGGGGTCAAGTTTGAGAACATCTACAAGATATTCCCATGCCCAGTCGATAGCTTCTTTCTTAAAGTAGTCGCCAAATGACCAGTTGCCCAGCATCTCAAACATGGTGTGGTGATAGGTGTCGTGACCTACTTCTTCGAGGTCATTATGTTTTCCGCTGACGCGCAAACATTTTTGAGAATCGGCAACACGCTGATATTTAGCAGCTTTGTTGCCAAGTATAATATCCTTAAACTGATTCATGCCGGCATTGGTGAACATCAGTGTCGGGTCATCTTTGATTACCATTGGGGCCGAGGGAACGATGTGGTGTCCCTTGCTTTCGAAAAACGACTTGAACGAGTCTCGTATTTCCTTTGATGTAGCCATTATATCTTTATTTAACTTATCTTTCATAATTTAATCTGCAAATTTAGCGATTTTTCTGTAAATTTGCAAAAAGTTTTTCAACGACAGCCTTTTATTTATGAGTCGTAAGGTCTTTTATAAATATAATGAATTAACCGGAGCCTTTGAGAGAGTCTTTCCCTCCAGGGTCGACCGGGTGTGGTCGGTCGTTAAGAATTCTTTTGAGGCGGTCGCTGTGGCCGTTATTCTTATAGGTGGTCTGTATTACCTCATCGATTTCCCAAAAGAACGTCTTCTCAGGGAAGAGAACACACGGCTCAAACAACATCTTGATCAACTCGACAACCGCCTGACCGATGCTCTTGATGTATTGGACCATGTTATTGAGCGTGATAATAATTTTTATAGGGTGATGATGCAGGCCGACCCCATGTCGATCAATCGGCGCATGGCCGGCCATGAGCGACGTAATCTTACCGGATTTTCCGATGCTGAACTTGTCGAGGATGTTACTGAAAAAATGGATATTCTTGACCGTCTGCTCTACAGTCAAATCAACTCTTTTGACTCGTTACGGACCTATGCGGCACAACAAAAAGACCGTATCGCCAGTATCCCCTCGGTACAACCTATCTCCCACTACGACATGAAGCAGATGGCCTCGGGTTATGGCACCCGTGTCGACCCTGTTTACGGCACCATCAAGTTTCACGAAGGCATGGACTTTGCCTCGGCCGTCGGCACTCCTGTCTATGCTACCGGAAATGCGACTGTTAGGAAAGCGGGTTGGGAGAGTGGTTACGGCAATCTCATCGAGCTTGACCACGGTTATAACTACACCACCCGATATGCCCATCTCAGTAAAATTCTTGTACGCCCGGGACAAACTGTGAAGCGCGGCGACAAAATCGGCGAGGTCGGCAACACTGGCAAATCGACCGGCTCTCATCTTCACTATGAGGTCCGTTATAATGGTCAGCCCCGCAATCCTGTCAACTACTATTTCCAGGATTTGACTCCCGAACAATATGTCGAATTGATTCGCGCGGCCGATGCCGCCGCTCACGTAATGGATTAATGTATGGCTAAAAGAGACCCACTTGATAAACGTTTTTACCGCATCCGCGAGGTTGCCGAGATGCTTGAGTTACCTCCATCGACTCTCAGGTTCTGGCAAACTCAGTTCCCCGTTATTCAGGCCTACCGTGATTCAAACGGACTCCGGTATTACTCCCCCCGCGATCTCGAGAACTTTCGCATGATTAAATATCTTATAAAGGAGCGCGGACTCAAAATCGAAGCCGCTCAGGCCGAGATGCGCAATAATCCAAAAGGTGTCGAGAAACGTTCCGAAGCAATCGATCGCTTGTATTCGGTCCGTGACCGCCTGCAGGGCATGCTCGACGCTCTCAACTCTATACGTCGTTAAATTATGGCTTCCTATCTTCAGGTTGACGGTCTCACCAAAATCATCGGTGACCGCGTTCTGTTTTCCAACATAACTTTCGGTATTAACGAGGGCGACAAGATTGGTCTTATCGCCAAAAACGGTACTGGAAAAACTACTCTTCTACGATGCCTTGCCGGTGAAATCTCGGCCGACTCCGGTGACATAGTCTATCGCAACGGTATTAAAACCGCATATCTCGACCAGACTCCCGCTTTTGATCCCGATATGACGGTGATTGAGGCGGCATTTGCTACCGAAACTCCGGCTACTCGTGCAATCGCCCGATATGAACAGGCTCTTTTGTCGGCCGATTCGGCCATGATAGCCGAGGCTGTCGAGCTGATGGACCGTGAAAATGCGTGGGACTATGAAGATCTTATGAAGCAGATGCTTTTCCAGCTTCATCTCACCGACTTGAATCAGAAGGTCGGCACCATGTCGGGCGGACAGCAAAAAAGACTTGCGCTTGCCCGAATCCTCCTTGATCGTCCCGATTTGGTTTTGCTCGACGAGCCTACCAACCACCTCGATATCGAGACTGTCGAATGGCTCGAAAACTATCTCTCGCGTGCCAAAATGACCATATTGATGGTCACTCACGACCGTTATTTTCTCGACCGTGTGTGTTCAAAAATTATCGAACTCGACCGTCAGCAGGCGTTTACCTATGACGGAAACTATGACTACTACATCCGTCGCCGCAGCGAACGCATCGAGGCGATGGCTGCCGAGCTCGCCCGTGTAAAAAACACCTTGCGCAAGGAGCAGGATTGGATGAACCGTCAGCCCCAGGCTCGTGCCGGTAAAGCACGTTATCGCATCGACTCTTTCTATGACCTTAAGGAGCGTGCTTCGGTTTCTCTCAAAGAAAAAAATGTAGCGCTTGATGTCAATTCAAGCTATATCGGTTCAAAGATTTTTGAAGCCGAGCATATTAATAAACGGTTTGGCGACAAAGTCATTCTTGATGATTTCAACTACATTTTTTCGAGATATGAAAAACTTGGCATCATCGGTGTCAATGGTGTCGGTAAAACCACATTCATCAAGATGCTTCAAGGCATAATTCCACCCGATTCGGGGCAATGGAATGTCGGTGAGACTGTCCGTTTTGGCTATTATAGCCAGCACGGTATCGACTTTGACGAAAACAAGCGTGTGATTGACGCTATTACCGAGAAGGCCGAGGATATCGTTCTCGACGGCGGGCAGCGCATTTCGCCAATGAATTTTCTCCAGAAGTTTCTTTTCTCGCCGGCCGACCAGCAAAAATATATCCACACCCTCAGCGGTGGCGAGCGGGCACGTCTACACCTTGCATCGGTGCTCATGTCGTCGCCCAACTTCCTGATTCTCGACGAGCCGACCAACGACCTCGATATTATTACTCTGGGGCTTCTTGAAGAATATCTCGCGTCTTTTAACGGCTGTGTCATCGTCATCAGTCACGACCGCTTTTTCCTCGACTCGATTGTTGACCATCTGTTTGTGTTTGAAGGAAATGGCGTTATTCGCGACTTCCCCGGTAACTATACTGAGTACCGCGAGTATGTTGCCGAGCAGCGTTCACGCGAAGCCGAGGCTGTAAAAGATAAAAATGAAACGTCCGACGCTCCTAAAAAACAGAAAACCGAAACGCGACGCCTGTCGTTTAAGGAACGTAAGGAACTTGAACAACTCACCATTGACCTGGAAAAACTCAATGACGAGAAAGCTCATTTGGAAGAGATTTTTAACACAGGTCAGCAACTTGACCGCATCGCCCAAAATTCGGCTCGCTTTGATGAAATCAAGAATCTGATCGATGAGAAAGAGATGCGTTGGCTCGAACTCTCCGAGATAGAAGGTTAATACCAGTCATTCTGCATGGATTCGGTACGTGTCCTTGACATCGACATTGATTGCATCACTCGTCAGGAGTTGCTGAAGTCACTTCATAGCGGTGTGCTTTTCACCCCTAACGTGGATCATCTTGTGACGCTTCACGACGACTCCGATTTTCTTGATTGTTACCGTCAGGCCGACTATCGGGTGTGTGACAGCCGCGTTTTGCGTCTATGTTCGTTATTGTTGCCGCGTGCTATCCCTGAGGCAATTCCGGGCAGCAGTTTTTTTCATGAATATTGTTTCTATCATGCTGCCGACAATGATTGTCGCCTGTTCCTCATCGGCGCAGCCCCGGGTGTGGCTCAAAAAGCTGGGGAACGCATCAACCGCCGCATAGGTCGCCGGATTGTAGTCGGCACCTGTTCACCACCTTATGGCCGTGAAATGACCGGTGATGAAATGTCGTGTCTTGTCGATGATGTCAATCGCTCGGGTGCAACCGTTGCTGTTGTAGGCCTTGGTTCACCAAAACAAGAAAAATGGATTATCGCCAACCGTCACCGTTTTCCATCGGTGAAACTTTGGATGGCGCTCGGCGCGACAATTGATTTTGAAGCAGGCAACGTGGCTCGTGCTCCACGTTGGGTTCAGTCCCTATACCTCGAATGGTTCTACCGCTTTCTGCAAGAACCCCGACGCCTTTTCCGCCGTTACTTTATCCGTGATCCACGTTTCTTCTACTACTTTGTTCGTCAGCATCTGCTGAGGTAGAATTCATTCAAATCCATTAGCTAAAGCTTTAACAGTATAATTCCAACTCCAAATGTATATTGCCCACATTAGCGCAATACTCGCAATAAGAAATACCAGTAAAGCGACTCCGACATCTTTATGCCTATTTCTAAAAGCATAAACCACATTTGACAGCTGGGCAATTATCAGCAACATATTCGTCGCCAAAAAACATCTGTTGACGTCTGCTTCACCTCCTACAAATAGCACAGCAAATGAGGCCGTAAATATAATCGCAAATAATATGACAATTACCCATTTTATTTTGTATATCAGTCTCATTGCTTATTCTCCATTTCCGATACGCTCTTGAAAACGGTAATAACATACAAATATCTTCTGCATCAGTTTCATACTATCTTCCAGATAATAAGTTAATTACCATTCATTATTCTACAAATTTACAAAGAAAAATCGGTAACAGTTGGGACATTTGTCCCAAACGATATCAAAAATCATTTGTAACTTTGTACGATTATACTGTTTTCGGTAGATAATTGATAAAATAAATTCAGATTATATGTTTCAATAATGGATTATAGCTTGGTACCCTCACCAATACCCACCGATAATAATGGCTGTGTGACATTTAAGTGTCACGTTGACAAGCGGCAATACACTTTGCCTATTGTCTTTTCATGTATATTCTTTTTTGTTATTCTCCTGTGTTCTCCCAATTTTTTAGTAGGCATTCTTGGAATATTTTTTCTTGCTCCACCTTTGGCTGTCGTCCTGTTTCTAAGTCATCATTTTTGGAGTGGGACAGTTTATACAGTAGATAATAAAACGTTACGACTTTCGTCCAACCTCAAAACCGTTGTGATTGAGATTGATAAAATTAAAAAAATAACCCGTGGTAGATTTTGGGTTGAAAGACGTTATAATTTTTCAGCTGCCTACATCAAACTCCGCATCATATACGATAAAAACCAATATGTATATGTCTCCCCCGAAAACGAGGAGGCGTTTGTAAATTTGTTACAATCAATAAATAAGGATATCGTTTACAACATTGAACGGAATCTTTAAAAACGTTAGGCCTTAATTTTCGTTCAGCTTGCGTCGTTCAAAGAAGGTCCCTGTAAAGAAAATGAACAGCAGCATCCCGGCGCCCTGCATCATTGCAACGGTTCTGAAAGCTGCCCCAAATCCGATTACCTCGGCTATGAATCCACCTATGAGGATCCCGAGTCCCATTCCGAGGTCCCACGAAATCAGTATTGACGAATTGGCTGTGCCTCGTTGGTCATGACGGGCAACCTTGACAAACATATTGAGAAATGCCGGATACATACGTCCGTTGCCAAGTCCGATCAGCAGTGCCGACAGGTAAAATGACCATGGCTGTGCTATGAAGCCGAAGATGGTATATCCGACAAATGACAATATCACACCTATCAGGGCGTTATGGACAAGTTTCCCGGCTCTTAGACTTTTAGCTCCAAACAATCTCGAAATGACCAGTCCTGCCGATAGCAACACAAAAAAGATACCCGTTCCATCGGTTATGGCCATTTCCTCCTTACCATAAAGGGCTACGTAATTGCTCATCACCCCCCAGCATGCGCCAAAAAAGCAGATGTTGACCGCCAATAACCATGCTCGACCCAAAAAGAAATGATCGAGACTTATCGTTTTTTTGCCTTCGACCGGCTTACGGCGAGGTATTTTTATTGTTGTCGAGCATAGAAATCCGGCAAACGACAGCAAAAGTGACAGCCAGAAGAGTAACGTGAAATTGGACGTGGCATGATAAAGATAGATACCGACCGACGGCGCGACGGCCATTGCTATATTGTTACTCAGTCCGTAAAACCCAATGCCCTCGTTGCGTCGGGAAGCCGGCAGCACGTCGATCGCCACCGTACTGTTTGCTACAGTTGTAGCTCCGAACGGAATCCCGTGAAATGTCCTCACGATGGCAAATATCAGTAGGGTGGTGGCTCCCAGATAACCGGTAAAACAGATGAAAAACAATGTGAAACAGGCGATCAGTACTGTCTTTCGGTCAAATGTATCAACTACAAATCCACTGAATGGACGCACGATCAACGTGGCGATGACATATCCCGACAGCACTATGCCTATCAAGTCTTTGTCGGCCTCAAACTCCTGGTCAAGATACAACGGGAGTAACGGCGTCAAAAGATAAAACGCCGAAAAAAGCAGGAAATTACATATCATCACCTTGATATACTCCCTGTTCCAGAGCTTTTCAGCCGGTTTGTTGG
>JAIDNJ010000140.1 GCA_029063895.1 Muribaculaceae bacterium
TATTAATGTGGCTTGAATCTTCGTTTTTTGATACTAAAAAAGAGACCGTCTAACTTTGGTTGTTAGACAGCCTCTTGAAGTAGGGATGAACCTTTGACACAGCCGCTTATACCGAAATAAAATTGTTTGTCTTTTTGGGAGCCCATTGATTTATTAACTAAATAGAGATTTTAGAGTCTTTTCCTCAGGAAATTATAATATCCAGTGGTGTTTGGGGTTGAGACTCAGTCCTATTTCAGAGTGTTATTTCAACGGTACGTTCGAAGAGGTTCTGGGTAATATAAGAGATCTTTATGACTATACCATGATACAATTACGGCAGCAAGCCAATTCCAAGTTCACCTTCAGGCAGAACAAGATTCTAAAGGACGAAAAATGGGAACACTGAGATTAAGGAACATCCACGTCAAATTGTAATACTGAGTTGAGGTAGTCAAGAGCTACATTGGATCCCTCTCGTGCAAAATAGTATAAGGCTAAAACATCATCAACGTAGATGTTTTCTACAATCTTTTCTATTAAGCTATCAACTGTAATTCCCGGAGTGAAACGGTCACAATTATTCTCTATGAAATTTGTAGGAATATTCCCTAAAATTCGGGGCGTTATTTCATCTATACTGATGATGCCAAACCATGCATTGTTATCTTTTAACGCTTCTATGTATATATCTTCTTTTAAAGTGTAGAAATCGGATATTAAACTCTCAATTTGGTTGCAAAGGCTATCGTAATCCTCCCAATGTTCACTATCATCTGTAAGAGAAGATTGAAATTCAACCAATGACCTGATATTCTTGTCACAATCAGATATTGAAAGTTTAGAGGTAATCCAATTCTCCTCGCCAATCTGTATTGAGATCAGTTCAGCACGTATTCTATAAAGGTTATTATAGAAATCGTCGATACATTCAGGCTTAAAAATCATAATTAGCTGAAAATGCCGTGTGGTTTGATATGATTGTTTTCTTATAGTCTCAGAACTATTACTGCGTTATGTATGTGATATTCAGTTCTACCTCGCAGTCGATAAAGTTGCACTGACGGGTAAATAGTTGCCATGGCGTGGAGCCAAAGTATTTACGTAGGATATCAGTGATTCTATTTTGCTCATCGGAAGTACAAGGGCATTCGGGTGTTGTGTATAGCACACAGATACATTCCTGATTCTTGTCATGGCTCAAAAACTTCTTGCTGTTGTAAAGAGGGTTGAGTAACAGATCTTCCAAATACGCGATGCGGTCTGTTTTTCCCGCAGTCTGAGATTTATAGTATGCCTTATCAATGGATGATGAATAGAGTGCCAACTGCCTGATATTTTCTGATACATATCCTATTTTTGCTTCGAGTAGATCAAGCTCCTTATGGATTTCGCTTGATAGATATAGTTCAGCACTTCTTTTCTTCATACGATAAAGGCGTTTGCGCTTGCTTCGGTTTTGTCTGTTTCCCCACAGTTTTCCCTTGCCAAATACAAACCAGTCGTTAGCCTCAGCAGATAGGCATAGGTCTTCTGACGGTGATTGCATTTCTCTCTTTAATACCCGCAGTATCTCCTTATCTCGACAGTAGGGTAACGCCATCTTTATATCCAGCCGTTTAGCTTGAAGAGCGCAGGATTCAGCAACGTCTTCCTCAAAAACACTCCAATCGACAACTGGATGGCGTCCGAAAGGAGCAGCGCACCAAAGAATCTCGGCGGCTGCTTCGGCTTTAGAAACCTCTCCGTTAGCTGGGAGTATCACCTCCATGCCTACGATATTCAAATATCGATCACCTTCAATCATATAAGCATCAGAGTCGCCATTGGGATGAAATGTAATCGTACCGCCTTCACCTGAAAATTCTGTATTAAGGATGATGTCGTAATTCTCTTTGTACTCCGACATCGGTTTCAGAGCTTTTGGGTATTTTAGAACCAGCGGTTCAATTATCTCTTTAAAATCAAGGGGTTGAAAAAGTTCTTTTACTGTCATGATCGTAATCAATACTCGTATGTACTTTTGTGAAAAGAAAATGGATTGCCTGAGTACCATTGAGTGACCAAAATACTGATCAGCCTCTGCTTCATATCTTAGTATTTGCAAAAATATATTTCGTATACGGCTCAAATAACAATACCTGAGCGAATCATGTCGCAAAGTTAGTACTACCTAATTTCAAAAGTTGTCAGTATGTCTTAAACTTCTTCTTCTGTGAATATATTTACTTCAACATTGTTGAATAATTCCTTGAAGGAGACATAAGGACTAATCTCAGCTAAATTACCATTCTTTCCATCCATCACTCCGTAATTTTCATAGTCATAATCTCCGAGTTCAAGATAGATTGAACAATACGACTTATCATCGGATATGCTAAGATCTATACCGTACATTAGAAAGTGCTCTCTGTATCTGTCAAAGAAATCCTGTGCCGTCTTGATTTCCGCATCAGTTATAAGTTTTGTATAATAGGCGTGCCGGCGACGCATTAATTCCAATGCTTTCTTTCGCTCCTCGTCCATAGAGAGTAAAAATTCTCTATAAAGCTCCCTATTTTTTTCAGCTATTTCTTCTCTCCTCTTTGCAAGCCGTTTTCTTTCATCTAGATCTTCCATTCTGTTCTAAAGTTTTATGGTTGGAAATAGATTTTTTATCGCTAATATTAGGACAAAGATAGCCTTATCGCCTGCATAAGTCATCAGTAATTTGTATAAATTGCATCGTCATTGTCGTAGGTCTCGCCGGTAAAGATATTGAGGATTTCATTGGCACATACTTCATTTTGCCACCAGATTACGTAGCTGACAGCCAACTTGCCATCAACGGTCGGAATCACGAAGTATTGCTCATATTCATTGTAATTCAGTTGGAAATGTAATGAAACACACTTCTCTCCACTACCCATTTCCACACTCATCATCTCAATGAACTCGCTTTTTTCACGTGCAAAGTCTTCAAGATTGGTGTACTCTTTTACTATATCCGAAAGAAAGGCGTGGCGCTTTTGCTGCTTGGCAATGGATTCTGATCTCATTTCTTGAAAAGCTTCGCGCCAGCGTGCGGCCGTTTCTGAATTCCTAATTCTTTCAAATACTTTCTCTCGTTTATATATGGTGGAATTTTGGATTATTTCGATTGCTTTGTGTGCATCGGCTTCCGTTATACCAACTATTGGATTTGTCTCAATGTAGTGATCACTCGGCGCCGTAGAAAAATCATCGAGATCGTCGATTATCACGTAATCGGGGCGACCATTGCGTTCGAGCCAACATTCAATTTCTTCGCCACGCGAAATATAGGTCGCACCGCAAGCAAGTGTGCCACAGATTTCTCCCGGCAGTCCACGTACTTCCCACATCATGCGCAGGCTGTCAAGACTATGAACATATCGCCATGAAGAGGATATGACAATCCATGCATCCGTAAAATCAATTATCTGTCGAAGGTTCTCCACTGCCAGAGGGGCAAATAGCGGCCCCCATACGTCCTTTGTGGGCTTGCCCTCGGTTGCAAGCTTCGCCTGATACTGTTCGGTGTTGAGTACACCGTCAAAATCGAGAAATATTACCGGTCGAGTCATAGCTGTTCCTTAAGTGATAAAATAATTGTACCGCAAAATTATGACAGAGGTGACTCATTTTGCGGTACAAGATTGTTTTTTATAGTCTTGAAATAATATCGATTCAGGACTTTGCTGTACCAATAAGTACAACTTTATACTTACCCCCAAATGACGCATCGGAAAATACACCCCATGTAACATTTATCTCGGGAGCAAGCGTCGAAGTAAATTCGCTAATAGCACCAAAGGCTGTCATCTGTACCTTAGTGTCATTACACCATACAGCAATGACAAGATCGGTTATAGTCTCCCGCTTTACATGAACGTTAGCAAGAGCCGAATCCAATGCGGCATTCAAGGTAAATCCGGTACCGGTTACAACAAAAGACTCGCCTTCTGCTTCAAGAACCGATACTATATCATCCCGGTCTAAGGCAATTAAACCTGGCGTTGAGACTATTGCTTCAATTTCGGTGACATCACCATTGACATTAAAACAACTCCAAATAGAAACATTTTCCATATTGATTATCTTTTTAAGTTGGTACCGCAAAATTACAACGGAGATGTTTCATTTTGCGGTACGAGTTTGTAATTTTATGCTTTTATTTTAGCAATGCCGTTTAATGTGATGTTTCATGGTCTGGAATGGATACCCCCAATCATTTTCAATTTGGCAAGCTTACATTTATCTTTTCAAATATATTACACCCATAATCAGTTTTCAAGAGCATTTCACCTCGTTGTAACTGCACTGCATCAGACTGGCCAATTATCTTTATCGAATCTGAGGCCATTGTAGTTCTGAAACAGACTTTTACATTACAATCGGCTATTAGACGTGAGGAAATACTGGAACAACGTTGAGTGCCTACTAAAAAATAAATTCCTACTGCAGCATTTCGCAACATTATGTCTAAAATCTCAGATGCTGCGCTCTTTTCCAATCTTTCGAAAGAAGAAATTGCGACTACGAGATAGGGTAATTTATATACTTCCTCCTCAAGCGCATTATACTCGTCAATATTCTTTGCTCTGATATTTCTAAAAAGTGCATAACGACGTTCGAGTTCCATTCTAAGAGACTTGATGGCCGATTCTATATCCTCAGGTCGTCTAAGAACCGCAGGATATGATATTTGATCATTTGAAAGGGATGGCACATAATTGTTATTGTCGCCAATCGTTCCCTCAAACTGCTCTCCAATCAGGAGTAGCTTTATCAAGGATTGGTTATTATTTTCAATCAACGACTTTACCGCTGAATCCAACACAAGATTCACTCCCATACCGGTCATACCGGCAACGAGTACGCTTTTATATTTCGCTAAATCCAACGAGTATGGATTACGGTCTGAATCTATACCTATTGTTATTGGTAATGTAATTTTATCCATTCTCATCTATATAATAAAATTGTACTGCAAAATTACGACAGCAATGTCTCATTTTACGGCATAAGTTTATTTTTTATGCTTTTATCTTTGAGAGAGCATTAACATAGTTAACGATAACTCGATAGTATTTGTATTAGTAAGAGATTTTCCATGCTGAGAGATGGTAGCTATCAATCAGAAGTGTGTTACTCTGTTTGTCGTACCATGCCTCA
>JAIDNJ010000141.1 GCA_029063895.1 Muribaculaceae bacterium
ATCGGCCGACAACTCGACGGCAACATGTCGACCGTAAGTAGGGGAGTCCTTTCTCAAATCAACTGCAACATCAAGACCACATCCGCTTACACATCGGACGAGTTTGGACTGGGTGAAGGGTGGAGCTTGAAAATGGAGTCCTCTCACAACTCCCCGGGTCGATTTACTTTCGTTGTCCTGTACAAAATTGACTTTAAGTCCGGTGGCATTTTCAAAGTCGCGTTGAGAAAAACTCTCGAAAAAGTAGCCCCGTCTGTCTCCAAAAACCCGAGGCTCAACTATCAGTACATCGGGAATATCGGTCGTGATTATATTCATTTTTATAAGAATATTATATGGTGATAATTATTATCTTACGGCAAGTTTGCGGGTGAAAGTTCCGGTTGGAGTGACTATGCGCATAATCATTATGCCGGGTTGATTGCCTGGCGCCGAAACTGTCGCATTGTCACCGCTTACATTCATTGATGCCACTTGAGTGCCGGTAACGGTGTAGAGTGATATTACCATAGAGCCGGCATCTTTGAGATAGATATCAAAGGTGCGACCGTCAACGGGTTTCACTATAAGGCTAAGATCGGCATCCTGCTCGATGTCGGCGATACCCGATTTTTCAATAGCAAGTTTTATGCCGGCAAGCGCATCGATATATCCGTAACCCCATCGGTCGGGTTGATTATTATAATACTCATTTTTAACCGAAGTCTGTTTTATAATGTCAAAAACATCATCAACGGTGAGAGCGGGGTGGGCCTGGAGCCACAATGCTATTGTTCCGGCGGCAAAAGGTGATGACATTGAAGTGCCCTGCATCTCTTCCCAGTAATATTTACGAGTTGTAGTCGAGCCGGGCTGGGCATAGCTCAAGTAGGCTGAAGCATAGTTGGAATCAGACTCATAATCCAGGGCATCGGTATAGTAAGAGTTAAGAGCTGCGATTGTAACCTGACCGGGAGCTACAACAACGGGAAGTTGACGACCGTCAAATGTCTTACCATAGCTCGAGAAGTATGAGATATCGCCGATTTGTACACTGCTCCAACCGAGATACTGCTTAGTGAGCGTCGGGAAATATTTACGGGTAGCCATCGCGCCCACCGAAATAACAGACGGAGCACAGGCCCAGTCGTTTATCGAGTTATCGGCGTTGCCGTCGTTATATCCGGTCAAGTCACGTGATGCAAACTGATAGGACTCAGGTGAGCCTATATTGCCATAGACATATTGTCCTGCCGACCCTGAAACGGTTATGACCGGTAAAACGGTATTACCGTTACTCGATGTAGGGGTAAGGTCAAGGTAGGCATAAACCATATAGCGGTTATTGCTTTCAAGACCGCTCCAGAGTTGAACGGTACTTTCTGCAAAATATTTGGAAAAAGTAGCGTCGGTATCATATCCGGTTTTATGGATATCGGCAGTCTCAAGCACACTCCAACCTTTACTTCCTACAGGATAGGAATAGATTATACTGTTGGTTTGAGTATTGTAGAGACTGAATGTAATATTCATTTCATCGGCGTTATCGGCCCAATACTCGATATCAGTATCGACTTTGGCAAGCGAACCTGATGTGTTGCTTAGTACAAAAGATTTCAGCTCATTGTCGGTTGCAGTGAAAGTTTTTTCAACCGAGCATTTGGTGTCACCTTCGTTTCCGGCCGAGATGCAGAATATGGCGTCTTTTGACATCTCCTCAATAGCCTGGTTAAAGTCGGTCGAACCGTCGTGTGGACCGGTTGTGACTCCAAGAGACAGATTTATGACGGCTGGTTGGCCATTGGCTTTGGCATAGTCAATTATTTTTTGACACGCGAGAATTGTCTGGGTGGTTGTGAGTGTTCCCCCCGATAGATAAAGGTCGGCACCCGGAGCCACACCACCATAAGGATAACCGCTGCTCATCGGCTTGATTGTTGTGACACCGGTTGATTCGTTGGCCGATGCCACACCCGACGATGAAATGGTCGCGCGCGGCATAGATGAAGCTCCGGCCATAATCGACGCACAATGGGTGCCGTGGGTGGCATTTTCATTGTCGGTGGTCGCCGATGAAATTTCATCGGCGGCATATTCACGATTGGTGCTACCGTTAAAGAATGCTTTCACTCGCGATGTTCCGTCAGGAAAACTTTTGAAAACGGGGCTGTTCGGGTCGAGTCCGGTATCATAGATGCCGGCCAAAACACCGGTTCCGTCATATGCCTGGTTGAGATCAGTACCGGCCTGAACCTGGTCAACGTTGCAATAGGCGCGAGCCTTGTTGAGAAGCGGGCGTGCGGTCTGAGGGAATGCTATCCTGTTAACCGCCTTATTGTCGGCGATAGACAAAGCATGTTTTACAGGAATCGAGATAATATATACATTTTTTGAAAGCATCGATTGTTCTTCAATGTCAAAATCGAGTAGGTCGTCAAGAGAATAGCCGTTATTCAATGTTATGAAGACACTTTCACGGACATTATCGTTTGTGCGAGACGATGCAGGAGCATTTTCATACATGTAAATGCTGTGCAATCCGGCGGGATTGATTTTGGTTATTTGAGCCGAAGCGTGGGAGAGGCATCCCGATAAAGCCATTAAAAGTAAAAAACGATGCATAAAATAAATAGGATAATGATCGTAAGAGAGATTTATTAACGACTAAGACGTCGCGTTTGACTGTTTTGCTCACGCTTTAAAAGATTGCGGCGAAGCAGCCATATTATAGTGAGAGTCAACGCGATGAGCCCGAAGTAGAACAACGGTGAAAATTCTCCGGATAGAAACCGTGGAAATCCGATACCGGCCATGACGGCCAGATAAATTGTAAGAAGGGTGGGTATCAGTGTTGACTTTTTCATTTCTTTGTCGTTTTAAATTTCAAATTGTCGAAGAATCGTTTTCAGGATCGGGAGCGATGTAGGGCGATGATTCAGGGTCAAAAAGACCGGACTGGAGATGATTGTAAATCTTCAGACAGGCCCAGGCGTCGAGAGCCGCATAGGCTTGTTGAGCATCGGTGAGTATATCGGCCTCCCAATTAGTTAAACGCTGGCTTTTTGAAATTCGTTCATTAAAAATGATTGCAAATATCTTTTGGAGACTATTATCGGCTATTTGAAAGTCTTTGACATGGGTCTGCAACTCGATAAAACCGGCCGGTTCAATCTCGGATAGTCGGTTGAGCGAATGAAAATCGTCTTTAATCGAAAGCCCCACCTTGATAATCGACTCATTTGAAAGAAACTCTTTCATACCGTCAAAGAGCCCGAGATGATTGAGTCGAAAAAGAAAACACTCGTCATCAGTCGAGAGCTGCATTAACGAGACTTTGTGAAGCTGTCCTTTTTTAAAAGAGGGGCGGGTTTCGGTGTCAAAACCGACAATAGTCTGTTTGTTAAGATAAGTCATGGCGGCCCGTGCATCGCTCATCGTGTTGATGACGATTGTGCGGCCGGTATATGAGATTACAGGGAGTTGGGCTATCTGTTCTTTTGTGATGCTTAGCATGCTTGAGTATAATGTGTTGTTTATTTATTATAAACCGGCACAAACAGCAGTTCGGTCTCAGGGAAATTACGGGCGACATATCGGGTGATGAATCCGACAGTGTCATCGGCGATAGTCTTGTCGGTGTCGAGATGTTGGCTGTAAAGGATGTATTCGACCTTGATTCCGCGTGATTTCAGTGCTTCAAGTGACAGAATTGTATGGTTTATAGAGCCGAGTTTACCGTTGGTGACAAGGGCCACCGGAAGTTTGCGTGACTCGATGTAGTCGATAGTGAGAAAATCGTCGGTGACAGGAACCATAAGCCCACCCGCACCCTCGATGAGAACGACGTCATATCTTGACGATAGAATCCCGGTAGACTTGTCGACAAGCCCGAGATCGATGTCACGACCGTCAATTCGGGCGGCAAGCTGGGCCGATGCCGGATAAGTGAATATTATCGGGGCGGTTGTCATATCGCGGTCTTCGGGCAAGAGGTCAATGCCCATGAGACG
>JAIDNJ010000142.1 GCA_029063895.1 Muribaculaceae bacterium
AATGTAGACATTTATTTTAGGAATTCCGAGTAAATTTACTAAAAATAATATTTGATAACATAAATTTAATGTTTTGCGGCTGTGGTTGTCAAGGGTGCCGTTTATAATGACATTTTGTATGTTAAAGAAAAAATAGTATCTTTGCATCTTGAACGAAACTGACGATTTCTCAAACTGATGAAAAATATTAGAAATTTCTGCATCATAGCTCATATCGACCACGGCAAGTCTACTCTTGCCGACCGTCTTCTTGAATACACCGATACTGTTGCCGGGAAAGACTTGCAGGCTCAGGTCCTTGATGATATGGATCTTGAGCGCGAGCGCGGAATCACTATCAAGAGTCACGCCATCCAGATGGAATATCTCCTTGATGGCCAAAAATATATATTGAATTTGATTGACACCCCGGGACACGTTGACTTCAGCTATGAGGTCTCGCGTTCTATTGCTGCGTGTGAAGGGGCTTTGCTCATTGTCGACGCATCTCAGGGCATCCAGGCCCAGACTATCTCAAACCTATACATGGCAATCGACAATGATCTCGAAATAATTCCGGTCATCAATAAAATAGACCTTGACTCGGCCAAACCCGACGAGGTCGAGGACCAGATTATCGAGCTTCTCGGTTGTGACCGTGACGATATTATCCGCGCCAGCGGAAAAACAGGTGTCGGTATTCCCGACATCCTTGAAGCGATTATCAAGCGTATTCCGGCTCCCGTCGGTGACCCCGAAGCGCCCTTGCAGGCTCTGATTTTTGACTCGGTGTTCAACCCCTTCCGTGGCATCATCGCTTATTATAAAATTGTCAACGGCACTATCCGTAAAAACGATTTCGTGAAATTTGTGTCGACCGGCAAGGAATATCACGCCGACGAGATCGGCGTGCTCAAACTTGACATGTCGCCACGCGAAGAATTGTCGGCCGGTAATGTCGGATATATCATTTCAGGTATCAAAACCTCAAAAGAGGTGCGCGTGGGCGATACCATAACCCATGTCGGGCGTCCATGTGACAAAGCTATCGACGGTTTTGAGGAGGTGAAACCGATGGTGTTTGCCGGTGTGTATCCTATCGAGACCGAAGATTTTGAAAACCTGCGTGCATCCCTCGAGAAACTGCAGCTCAACGATGCGAGTCTCACGTTTACACCCGAATCGTCGGCAGCTCTCGGCTTCGGATTCCGATGTGGTTTCCTCGGTTTGCTCCACATGGAAATTGTTCAGGAGCGTCTCAGCCGTGAGTTTGACATGGAGGTTATCACAACCGTCCCCAACGTTTCCTATCGCGTGTTTGACAAGAAGGGCGAGATGACCGAGGTACACAACCCGTCGGGACTGCCCGATATCACTCTGATTGACCATATCGAGGAACCCTACATACGTGCGTCGGTTATCACGGCGGCCGATTATATAGGTCCAATCATGACCCTATGTCTCGGCAAACGCGGTGAGCTCATCAAGCAGGAATATATCTCGGGGAACCGTATTGAGCTGACATTTGACATGCCGCTCGGCGAGATTGTAATTGACTTTTATGACAAACTGAAGTCTATATCTAAAGGATATGCATCGTTTGACTATCATCTCCACGACTTCCGCGAGTCAAAACTGATAAAACTTGACATATTGCTTAACGGCGAAAGTGTCGACGCTCTGTCTACTCTCACTCATGTTGACAACGCGGTGACTTTTGGCCGAAAAATGTGTGAAAAACTCAAGGAGCTGATTCCGCGCCAGCAGTTCGATATCGCTGTCCAGGCTGCCATCGGTGCCAAAATCATTGCTCGCGAAACCATCAAGGCTGTGCGCAAGGACGTGACAGCCAAGTGTTATGGCGGTGATATCTCGCGTAAACGCAAACTCCTCGAGAAACAGAAAAAAGGTAAAAAACGAATGAAACAGATCGGTTCGGTCGAAGTGCCTCAAAAAGCATTCCTGGCCGTGCTGAAGCTTGACTGACAATGTTCCGAAGATTATTGACATCTCTCTCCATTCTCTGGGCTGTCGCTTTGACGGCCGTCGCCCAGATCAACACCGACCAGGTGCTTCAGGTGGGGCGCAATGCGCTTTACTTTGAGGATTACATGCTCTCTATCCAGTATTTCAATCAGGTGATTCAGGCCAAGCCCTACCTGCCTCAGCCCTATCTCCTACGTGCTATCGCCAAGCTTAACCTTGACGACTACAAAGGGGCCGCCGAGGATGCCACGCTTGCGATAGAGCGCAATCCGTTTATTACTGATGCCTATGAGGTGAGGGGTGTCGCTCTTCAAAACATGGATAGGCCTGAGCGGGCTATTGCCGACTATGACACCGCGCTTGCCCAGCTCCCCGATAACCGCAGTATTCTTTTCAACAAGGCACTCGCGCTTGAAGAGGTGAAGGAATATGACAAGGCCGCCGAGAGCTACGGGAAGCTGTTGAAGGCCCATCCCAATTTTGATAATGCCTACATTGGACGTGCTCGTCTATATCTGCAGACAGGCGACACCGTCGCGGCTATCGCCGACCTAGACAAGGCTATATCGTTAAACCCCAATGCTGTCAACGCCTATGTTATCCGTGCCGATATAGCTATCAAACGTGAGGAAGATTTCAACCGTGCGCTCTCTGACATGAACGAGGCCATCAAGTTGCAGCCCCACTATGCCGGCTTTTTTGTGAACCGTGCGTTCCTGCGATATAAACTCGACGATTATTTTGGCGCGATGGCCGACTACGATTATGCAATCAGTCTTGACCCCGCGAGCCCCATCGCTTATTTTAACCGGGGATTGCTCCGCGCCGAGGTCAATGACCGCGACCGCGCTATATCTGACTTCACCAAAGTATTGTCGTTTGACCCCGATGATTACCGCTCGCTGTTTAACCGTGCGATACTCTATGAGCAGAATCGAGATTACCGCAAGGCGATAGCCGATATTGATAAAGTCGTTGAGGCGTTCCCCGATTTTGACGGAGCCTACTTTACCCGTTTCCGCATGTATGACGAGATGGGCGACAAACGCAATGCCGAGCGTGACTACAACAAGGCTCTTGCTCTGTCAAAAGCCGCCCGTGCAAAAGATCAGTCGGCCGATGTGGCGACTGCTGATACAAAACAGTCGGCCGATACTGCATCGGCAACCTCATCTCACGACGATGATGACAGCCCCGACAAACTCATATCCCAGCGTTTTTCTACGCTGTTGACGATTGAAAATACCCACGATGTAGACCGTGAATATAACAATAAAAGCATCCGTGGCCGTGTTCAGGACCGTGATGTTATGGTTCAGCTCCGACCAATGTTCCGCCTGGCCTACTATGTCACTACAAACCAGCTCAAGGAAACTCCTTATTATATAAAGGAGGTTGATGATATCAATGCGACCCGTTCGCTCCGATTCCTGTTGCAGGTAACCGAAGATAACTCGCCGCTCGAAGATGAAGATGCCATTAAGCGTCATTTTGCGTCGATCGAGTATTACAATTCCTATATCCCGACCCATCAGCCGCGGGCTATCGACTATTTCGGCCGCGCTATGGACTTCCTCACCATCAGAAACTATGGCAACGCAATCAATGACTTTACAAAAGCCATTGATCTTAAGCCCGACTTTGAGATGGCCTATCTGATGAGAGCCGTCGCCCGTTATCAAAAGATGATAGCCGACCGCGATGACGCCGGAGCGCCCGCCGTGGCCGACAATCCCCAGGATTTTGCACCGGCCAATACTATTGTACGAAATACGATCAGGGATATAATCGCCGATTTTGACAAGGTTATAGAGTTGTCTCCGCGCAATCCGTTCGCCTATTTTAATAAGGGTGTGGTGCTTGCCGAGTCAGGTGATAATACATCGGCATTGAGCTCGTTTGCCAAAGCGGTTGAACTTAAACCCGATTTTGGCGAGGCTTATTATAACCGTGGATATATCTACATGCAGCTCGGACAGCGTCAGAAGGGGGCCGACGACTTGTCAAAGGCCGGTGAGCTTGGAGTTTTGCCGTCCTACAATCTGCTGAAGCGTATGGGGCGTTAAAGTTAACTAAAATTATTTGCAGGTTCTCGTTTTTTTAACTATCTTAGCAGGGTCAAAACATTGATTTGTATTAACCCTACATAACCTGACCTCATGTTAACTCAAAACGACCTCTCGCTTCTTAAAGAGAAAGGCATTACCCCCGAACAGCTGCAGCAGCAGCTTGACCGGTTTGCTACCGGTTTCCCTTACCTTGTCCTTGAATCTTCGGCCCGTGTAGGCTACGGCATTCTTTCGCTCGACCGCGATGCCGAGGAGATGGCCATGGGACGCTGGCATCAGTATCTTGCCGATGGTGGCGGCGTGACCAAATTTGTACCGGCATCGGGTGCCGCATCGCGCATGTTCAAGGCTCTTTTTGCCTTTGCCGACGGTGATACCGATATCCCGGCCAAAGACGGCGATGTTGACCGTCTGCTTGTCGATATTCATAATCTGCCGTTTTTCGAGGAACTGAATGAAACGACCCGACGCCTGTATTCAAAAACTGTGGATACTCTCATGGACGAGGGCCGCAACCGTGATGTGATCGCCGCTATAATACACCCCGAAGGTATGAACTATGGCAACCTGCCCAAAGGACTGCTTACGTTCCACCGCTATCCCGACAACACCACGCGCACTCCGCTTGAAGAGCAGCTTGTCGAGGGCGCTCAGACCGCCACGACAGCCGACGGTACCGTCAACCTTCACTTCACCGTTTCGGGCAATCATCGCGATCTCTTCAAGAAAAAAATCGAGGAAGCTGTTCCCGGGGTGGAAAAACAGATGGGTGTCAAGTTTAACATTTCGATGAGCGAACAACAGCCGTCGACCGACACTGTGGCTGCCAATCCCGACAATACACCTTTCCGCGAAGACGGCAATCTCGTTTTCCGTCCCGGTGGTCACGGTGCTCTTATACGTAATCTCGACGCGATTGATTCGACGGTCGTGTTTGTAAAGAATATCGACAATGTGGTGCCCGATTCATACCGTGAAGCTACAGTCCGTTACAAAAAGGTTATAGCCGGCGTTCTCATCCAGCATCACGACCTGGTGGCACGCTATATCGATATGCTTGTCAACAAGCGTTATACCCAAACCGACCTTGTCGATATGGTAGCTTATCTGCGTAAAGTGTTCTACACCGACGATGCCCGCTTCGACACACTTAAAAACGAAGAGTTGGCAGAGGTTCTCCTGTCAAAATTCAACCGTCCCATGCGCGTGTGCGGTATGGTACGTAACGAAGGTGAGCCGGGTGGAGGCCCCTACATCGCCCGTAATGCCGACGGATCATATTCACCCCAGATTCTCGAGAGCACCCAGATTGACCCAGATAACGAGAGCTACAAATCGATGGTAGCCCAGGCTACCCACTTCAACCCCGTTGATTTGGTTTGTTACATACGCGATATTGATGGCAAGAAATTTGATTTGCCGGCACATGTTGACCAGGCAACCGGATTTATATCGTCAAAATCGCTTCACGGACGCGAGCTCAAAGCCCTTGAGTTGCCCGGCCTGTGGAACGGAGCGATGAGCGACTGGCTGACGATTTTTGTCGAGGTCCCCATCGCGACATTTAATCCGGTCAAGACTGTAAACGACCTTTTGCGCCCCGTCCATCAGTGCTGACCGGCCCTGAAAATGACGTAATCGACGCCCCGGTTTTCGTGTCAAGATGACAAAATAACGGTTTTTAAGAGGCATTATGCACTATTAAAGAGCCCTTTTAAGATTTATTTATATTTAAATTTCCGTAAATCGTAGAGATTTTGTAATTTTGCAACTTGAAAACCTAAGTAGTTTATTCAACCTCTCTCTTCAATAAAGAACCAATAGATAATTATTAACAATAAAAACAAACAATTATGGCACAAGAAGAAGTTGCAGCAAAAGTAAAGGAAATCATTGTCGAACTCCTCGGCGCTGACGAAGCTAAAGTAACTGAAACCGCTACATTCACTACCGACCTCGGAGCTGACAGCCTTGAAACTGTAGACCTCATCATGAAGCTCGAACAGGAATTTGACATTGAAATTCCCGAAGATAAAGCTAATACAATCCAGACCGTAGGCGACGCTATCGCTTATGTACAGGCTGCCGTTGAAGGCAAATAAGCATCCCACATCCGTTTAGCTTATTCCCTTTTTTCGATAGTTCATTAAATTTATAATGGAATTAAAAAGAGTAGTAGTGACAGGTCTCGGTGCCGTTACCCCTATCGGTAACGATGCTCCCACCACCTGGCAAAATGCCATCGACGGTGTAAGCGGTGCCGGTCCTATCACCCATTTTGACGCAAGTCAGTTCAAAACCCAGTTTGCCTGCGAAGTCAAGAACTTCGAGCCCGACAAATACTTTGACCGCAAGAAAGGCCGCACGCTCGACCTTTATGCCCAGTATGCTCTGGCGGCTGCCGACGAGGCTATTCAGGACTCGGGTATCGAACAGGACCCCAACGTCAATAAAGACCGTATCGGCGTGATTATCGCTGCCGGTATCGGTGGTCTTCACACCTTTGAAGAAGAAGCCGGCAACTATGCCGTCAACCAGGATCGCGGTCCCCGCTACAATCCCTTCTTCATTCCTAAGATGATTGCCGATATCGCTTCGGGTCATGTTTCGATGCAGTATGGCTACCACGGTCCCAACTTCGGAACTGTGTCGGCTTGCGCGTCGTCAAACAATGCCATCATCGATGCGTTCAACCTCATCCGTCTCGGTAAGGCTGACGCTATCGTTACCGGTGGTGCCGAAGCCGCAGTTTTCCCTGCCGGTGTGGGTGGTTTCAATGCTATGCATGCTCTCTCGACTCGTAACGATTCTCCCGAAACCGCATCACGTCCCTTCAGCGCTTCGCGCGACGGTTTTGTGATTGGTGAAGGTGCTGTCGTTCTCATTCTCGAGGAACTTGAACATGCGCTTGCCCGTGGAGCCAAAATCTATGCCGAGGTAGCCGGAGGCGGTCTGTCGGCCGATGCTTATCACATCACCGCTACCCATCCCGAAGGTCTCGGCGCTATCCTCGCCATGCGTAACGCTATCGAGGATGCCGGCATGAAGCCCGAGGATATTGACTACATCAATGCCCACGGTACTTCAACCCCGGTTGGCGACCGTTCGGAAGTTAAAGCCGTTAAGGAAGTCTTTGGTGACCATGCCTATGACTTGAACATCAGCTCGACCAAGTCGATGACCGGCCACCTTCTCGGTGCTACCGGCGCTCTTGAGGCTATGTTCAGCGTTAAAGCTGTTCAGGAAGACATCGTTCCCCCCACAATCAACCACGATCCCGAAGACCGTGATGAGGAAATTGACTACAATCTCAATTTCACATTTGACAAGGCTCAGCACCGTCCCGTGCGTGCGGCTCTTTCAAACTCATTTGGCTTTGGAGGTCACAACGCTACTGTGATTGTAAAGAAATACGAGAAGTAATTGCTCGCTGTTTCTCTCTGATATTTAGATGGTGTGTCAATTTTGGCGCACCATCTTTTTTGTGCTCATAAACATTTGATTTAAACCTACTCCCTTTACCGTTTTGTAATTGACAACATAATATTAGATGTTATTATTGATTAGTCAATAATATTTCTTATCTTTGCAGAATGAAACATAATGGAAATATAGAAGAATTAAACATAGAGACACTTGGGTATTATCTTGACAGGGCATTAAATGCTATGATTAAGAAACTCAATAAATTGTTTGTCGAGCATAATATTGACCTCCAACATTCACAATATACTGTTTTGAAAGTGCTTTGGTGTAAGAACGGAGTGAGTCAGTCTAAGCTCTCAAAGATACTTGGCAAGGATCCGGCTGCTGTTAGCCGTGCGCTTAATTATCTCGAACAGAAGGGATACATCATCCGTAAAAGTCTTAACAGTAAGACAAATGGTATATACCTGACAGATTACGCAAATTCCCGGAAAGAAGAAATTGACCACGTCGCAGACCTTATAACCGAATCTGCCACTAATTCGATGACTGATTACCAACGGGAAATCCTGACGCAATTACTCACAAAAATCTACTACAATACAAAATGAATCCTAAAGAATTTATAGACAAATATGTGACATCCTTCGGCGAATATGCTCCGTTGCCTTTGGCGGTAATTTACTCTGAGTCACCTTTAGGCGAAAGGAAGTATGTTACCGGCTGCATGTTCAAGCAGTTCCATAGGGCCTATAACGGAGAACCCGTTACACTTGATACCGCTAATTTCACTTGCGGAGGCGGGACGCTCTATGCCGGACTCGGACCAATACCTATGGGAGTATATGACTTTGTTTCTCGAGTGGAGAAATATAAGGATTCTCAGGAAACCGCTAAGGTTTCGATTGCCGGGATTGACCCTCATATGTCAGATAGCCCTTACCTCAACCTTGTTCGTATTGACAAGCTGGAGACATTTGATGATATGGAAGGCTTGATTTTCCTCGTAACACCTGATATATTGTCAGGGCTGTTTACATGGGCCAATTATGACAGTAAGGACTTGAACGCGGTGCAGTGCCCTTGGGGTTCCGGATGTTCGACAACCATAACCTCTCTTGTAAACGAGAACCGCCGAAACGGGAAGCACTGTTATATCGGAATGTTTGATGTGTCGGCACGACCCTTCTTCAAATCGGATATACTCAGTTTCTCTATTCCACGATCTCGATTTATGGAGATGTGCGGAACGTTGTCTCAATGTTGTGTATCCGGGGCTCCTGCTTGGCTAAAAGTTAAAAAAAGAATAAATTCAAAAAGATAAGGTTATGAAAATGCTTCAACCCCAAAGTGTAAAAACTTTAAAAGTTGCTCATCTCATATTCATCATGATGTGGACTATCGGTGTACTAATGATGGGGATTCTTTATTGGAGACCATCCATGAACAGTCTTGAATTACTATATAATCAGACTACCGCATTGTTCATTGACTATGTCCTTGTAATTCCGGGTGCGGTTCTTGCCGTCTTGACAGGTATAATTTACGGTATAAAGACCAAGTGGGGCTTCTTTACATATCGGTGGTTGACCGTGAAGTGGGTTGTAGGTATTGCTATAATCCTCATCGGGACATTCGGACTTCATCCATTGGCTCTTGAAATAATCGACCGGGCTTCAGTAGGAGCAAATGAGGCTATAACCTTTCCGACTGATTATTTCGGAATTAAACTTACTATTGTAAACTGGATGGCAATTATTCAGGGAGCGGCGTTGCTCTTTTTGATATGGGTCTCGGTTTTTAAGCCATGGAATAAGAAAAAGTCATAAAAGACAGAATATTCCGGACAATCGTCAATATGTGATATATGATTATGGATGGATGTGTCTTTGGCATGTAATGAGTGCAATCATCTGAATATCACTCGTTACCGTTTCAAATGTACGTTCCCGACATCAAATAACAAGAAGGTGGTGTATCTGTTTTGATACATCGCCTTTCTTTTTTCAGTAAATTGTAATAAATGAAAATATTTGAGGCCGGGGCATAAAAGTTATTGACACGTTAGCACCTTAGCGAAATTATTCGTAACTTTGCATGGTTTTCTGTTTCATCCCTGATGACGATAGCCAATCAACCTGATGCAATGCGAGAGACTGCATTTTGCACGGTATAATCAAAAACAGGTAAAGTCCTGTTGTAACCACATATATCACATTGTCCTATGCGTGAAACTAAACGCGCCGTTCTTGTACTTGAAGACGGCACCCGATTTGAAGGATTCTCTTTTGGCTATCCTGCCTCAACCGCCGGTGAAGTGGTGTTCAATACCGCGATGACCGGGTATCCCGAAAGTTTGACCGACCCCTCTTATGAAGGTCAGATTTTAGTTACCACCTTCCCTATTCTCGGAAATTATGGCGTGCCTCCCCGCCGCGATAAAGATAATGTCAGCGAGTTTTACGAGAGCGACAATATTCATTGTAAAGCCATAATCTCTCAGGATTATTCGTGGGATCACAGCCACTGGCAGGCCGACCGATCGCTGGCCCAATGGCTCAACGAGGAAAAAATTCCCGGTGTATATGGCATCGACACTCGCGAGCTGACAAAACATCTCCGCGAAAAAGGATCGATGCTCGGCAAGATTATTATTGACGACAAGGATGTTGAATGGTATGATCCAAACCTTGAAAATCTTGTCGGGAAAACAAGCTGCAAAGAAATTGAATATCACGGCGAAGGCGACAAAACTGTCGTGCTCGTCGACTGCGGAACAAAACACAACATTATACGTTGTCTCATCCGTCGCGGTGTAAAGGTTGTGAGAGTGCCCTGGGACTATGATTTCACCCAAATTCCCTATGACGGACTTTTCATTTCCAATGGCCCCGGTAACCCTGACCTTGCCGGCAAGACTGTCGAAAACATACGTAAGGCAATCGAGATAGGCAAGCCTATCTGTGGCATTTGCATGGGTAACCAGCTGCTCGCCAAAGCGGCCGGTGCAACAACCTATAAACTGAAATATGGTCACCGCAGCCACAACCAGCCCGTGCGCATGGCCGACACCGATACATGTTTCATCACGTCACAGAACCACGGATTTGCCGTGGATTCGGCCACTCTTCCCGAGGAATGGGAACCGCTGTTCATCAACATGAACGACGGCACAAACGAGGGTATCCGTCACAAAACAAAACCGTTCTTCTCGGCCCAGTTCCACCCCGAGGCTTCATCGGGACCCAAAGATACCGAGTTTATCTTTGACAAATTTATCAATCTCCTTTAATATCCACCCTCTTATTCAATATACAAGATGATCGACAAGAATATAAAGAAAGTTCTGCTTCTTGGCAGCGGTGCCCTCAAAATCGGTGAGGCCGGCGAATTTGACTACTCCGGCTCACAAGCACTCAAAGCAATGAAAGAGGAGGGTATTGAAACAGTCCTTATCAACCCAAACATCGCTACAGTCCAGACCTCGGACGGTTTTGCCGACAAGATTTACTTCTTGCCTGTGACTCCTTATTTTGTAGAGAAAGTAATAGAAAAAGAGCGCCCCGACGGCATATTGCTCGCCTTTGGCGGACAGACCGCACTCAACTGTGGTGTGAGTCTATATCAGTCGGGAGTTCTTGAAAAATATAATCTTCGTGTGCTCGGTACGCCGGTTCAGGCCATCATGGACACCGAGGACCGCGAGCTTTTTGTAAAGAAACTTGATGAAATCGACGTCAAGACCATCAAGAGCGAGGCTGTCAATTCGGTCGAGGATGCTCTTGAGGCAGCCGAGAAGCTCGGTTATCCCATCATTGTCCGCGCTGCCTATGCCCTCGGTGGCCTCGGCAGCGGCTTTTGTGACACTCCCGAAGAGCTTGTGGCGTTGACCGAGAAAGCTCTCTCGTTCTCACCCCAGGTTCTTATCGAGAAATCGCTCAAGGGCTGGAAAGAGGTTGAGTATGAAGTTGTCCGCGACCGCTATGACAACTGTATCACCGTCTGCAACATGGAAAACTTTGACCCGCTCGGCATCCACACCGGCGAGAGTATCGTTGTAGCACCGTCACAGACCCTTTCAAATGAAGATTACCATTACCTGCGTCAGCTCGCTATAAAAATTATCCGTCACATCGGAATCGTCGGCGAGTGTAATGTTCAGTATGCGTTTGACCCCCGCTCGATGGAATACCGCGTTATCGAGGTAAACGCCCGTCTGAGCCGTTCGTCGGCGCTCGCTTCAAAGGCAACCGGTTATCCGCTCGCTTTCGTGGCTGCCAAACTCGGTTTGGGTTACGGCCTTTTTGACCTTAAAAACTCAGTGACCAAATCGACATCGGCGTTCTTTGAACCGGCTCTCGACTATGTAGTTGTCAAGATTCCACGCTGGGACCTCGGTAAATTCCACGGTGTCAACCGTGAAATCGGTTCGTCGATGAAGTCGGTAGGCGAGGTGATGGCTATTGGCCGTACATTTGAGGAGGCTATCCAGAAGGGTCTCCGTATGATTGGTCAGGGCATGCACGGTTTTGTAGGTAACCGAGAAATCAAGATAAAAGATATCGAGCAGGCACTCAAGGCTCCAACCGACAAGCGCATCTTCGTTATTGCCAAAGCAATGGCCGATGGTTATACTGTAGATCAGATTCATGATCTCACTAAAATAGACCGCTGGTTCCTTTACAAACTGCGCAACATCATGGATACGGCCGCCGACCTTCAGGGCTTTGAGGAGATCGAAGCTGTGCCGGCATCGCTTCTGCGCCTTGCCAAACAGCAGGGATTCAGCGACTTCCAGATAGCCCGCGAAGTTACCGACGAAGCCTTTGACAGCGAGAATGACCCGATGAAGGTGCGTGAACTGCGCAAGTCGCTCGGAATTCTCCCTGTCGTCAAGCAGATCGACACTCTCGCTGCTGAGTATCCCGCCAAAACCAACTATCTCTATCTGACATATAACGGATCGGGTAACGATGTGAACTATCTTCATGACCATCGGTCGATTGTCGTGCTCGGCTCGGGCGCTTACCGCATCGGTAGCTCGGTAGAGTTTGACTGGTGTTCGGTCAACGCTCTCATGACGGTCAAGAAAGAGGGCTGGCGATCGGTTATGATCAACTATAATCCCGAAACAGTATCGACCGACTATGACATGTGTGACCGTCTCTATTTTGACGAGCTTACGTTTGAACGTGTCATGGATATTCTTGAACTTGAACAGCCTCACGGTACAATCCTGTCGGTAGGCGGTCAAATTCCCAATAACCTCGCTACACGTCTTGACGAGCAGGGTGTTAACATCCTCGGAACAACCGCCCGCAGCATTGACAACGCCGAGGACCGTCACAAATTCTCGGCCATGCTCGACCGTCTCGGCATAGACCAGCCCCGTTGGCGCGAGCTCACAAGCTTTGAGGATATCAACAAGTTTATCGACGAGGTAGGTTTCCCGGTGCTTGTCCGTCCCAGCTATGTGCTCTCGGGCGCGGCCATGAACGTGTGCTCAAACAAAGAGGAACTCGAGCGGTTCCTCCAGCTGGCAGCCAACGTTTCAAAACAACATCCGGTTGTCGTGACCGAGTTTATTCAGAACGCCAAGGAAATAGAGATGGACGCCGTGGCCCAGGATGGCGAAATCAAGGTTTATGCTATCTCGGAGCACATCGAGTTTGCCGGTGTTCACTCGGGCGACGCCACCATCTGCTTCCCGCCCCAGAAACTTTATGTCGAGACCATGAGACGCATCAAGAAGGTGTCTCAGCAAATTGCCAAGGCCCTCAACATCTCAGGTCCGTTCAATATCCAGTATCTGGCCAAAAACAACGATATCAAGGTTATCGAGTGTAACCTACGCGCTTCGCGCAGCTTCCCCTTCGTTTCAAAGGTTATTAAAATCAACTTTATCGACATCGCTACCAAGGTGATGCTCGGATTGCCGGTTGAAAAACCTCACAAGAGTGCGTTTGACCTCGATTATGTGGGTATCAAGGCATCGCAGTTCAGTTTCTCGCGCCTTCAGGGTGCCGACCCGGTTCTCGGTGTCGACATGTCGTCGACCGGTGAGGTTGGCTGTATCGGTGCCGATACCGACGAGGCTGTTCTCAAATCAATGCTTTCGGTAGGCTACCGCATCCCCGAGAAATCGGTGCTTCTCTCAACCGGTTCGGCCAAGCAGAAAGCCGCCATGCTCGACGCCGCCCACAAGCTACATGACCACGGCTATCGCCTCTATGCGACCGGTGGTACCCACACGTTCCTCAACGATAACGGTATACCGGCAATCAAGGTTTACTGGCCCAGCGAAGCCGACAAATATCCCCAGGCTCTCGAAATGCTCCACAACAAGGAAATTGACCTTGTTGTCAACATTCCCAAAAACCTGTCTTCGACCGAGCTTTCAAACGGCTACAAAATCCGTCGTGCGGCCATCGACCTCAACATTCCGTTGCTCACTAACGCCCGATTGGCATCGGCCTTTATCGATGCGTTTACATCGATGAGCCTCGATCAGATTGAAATCAAGAGCTGGGACGAATACAAATAAAATGACAATGGATATCAACAGCTACTGGGAAAACCGCGCGACAGTGCGCCGATATACCGACCGTCCAGTCAGCGACGAGCTTCTCGTCGACCTCATGGCCAAGGCGTCACACGCGCCCACAACGGGAAACATGCAGCTTTACAGCGTGATTGTGACCCGAAATCCTGAGATGAAACGGCTTCTCGCGCCGGCCCATTTCAATCAGCCGTCGGTCGATGCGGCTCCCGTCGTATTGACTTTCTGTGCCGACTATAATCGCTTTTCGGAGTGGTGCCGTCAGCGCAAGGCTGTCCCCGGCTATGACAATTTCCAGTCGTTTATAGCCGCGTTGCTCGACACGGCGTTGCTCGCCCAGCAGTTCAACACTGTCGCCGAGCTCAACGGATTGGGTTGCTGCTATCTCGGCACGACAACCTATAACGCGCCGCAGATTGCCGAACTCTTGCAGCTCCCCGAGCTTGTCGTGCCTGTAACGACGCTGACTGTCGGTTATCCCGACGGGGAGGCTGTGCCGTCGGACCGCCTCGCTCCCGAAGCATTCCTTCACAGCGAGACCTATCACCCCTACACTCCCGAGCAAATCGACCGGTATTATGCGGCTAAAGAAGCGCTCCCCGAGTCGGCCAAATTCATCGCCGAGAACAACAAGGAAACGCTTGCCCAGGTCTTCACCGACATCCGTTACACAAAAGAAAACAGCGAGTTTTTCTCAAAAGTCTATGCTGACTTTATAAAGAAGCAAGGATTTTGATTCTTCATCCCGATAAAGATAATGAAGGCGGCGCGTCGGTTTCGATGCGCCGCCTTTATAGTGTATGCTTCACCCGGTGATAGGTTCAGGCCAAGGTTTTATTTTAATATGGCGCTTTCGCTCTCCACTCGTTCATACTTTGGAGATTTGGATGTTTTCTTCCCGTAGTCAAAACAGTAGACGGCTTTAAGCGTCGCGTATTGATTAAAACGCCGGTTCCGATTGGTTTGAGTGAATGAATAGGCTGTGGTTGACAGTTTGTCGATAGTGTTATTGTTCATCATAAACAAATTGTTGGCGTTTACTTCAACCGCCCAGTTTTGGTGAGCCCACATTGCCGATAATTGGTAATGCCAATATGTTTTTCGGTATATTTGTAAATCAATCAAATTTTTAGATGGACTTGACAACATAGCACCAAAAGAAAACTCGCCGGCGTAGTAGTTTACTGCCATCTGACTCTTAAACGAGGAGAGACTGTGATTGGTCGCGTCTCCTTTAGCGATTTGTTCGTTCCATTGGCCCGAAATATTGAGGTTAAGAGAATTGGATGGTTTGTAGGTCAGCGAGAGGTCAACGCCCGGCTGATGATATATGAAATCATCGCGGAAAGTACTGATCAGATTCCCGTCACGAAAATAATAATCTGAGACGATGGCGTGATTACGATAGAAGTACGAAAGACCGGTTTGCAAAGCTATTTTGTTGAGGTTAAGGTTGTAGCTGATGCGAGGATTCAGGAGGATTGAGTTGTTCATCTCCGGATTTCCTTTTAGAATTATTATAGGATCAACAGCTTGCTCGACATTGTTGATTGTGTTTATTTGTGGGTAGGTGTTGCCTAAGGCAAAAGCAAACTGGAGCTGTCGGTTACGGGCAATCATATATGCCATTCTTGCTTGAAGACGGGGAGTGAAACGGTTGATTGACTTCATACCTTTCAACTTGTAAGAAAGAAATGACAGCCCGGGATTGATGTCGTAAAAAAATCGTCCGAGACGTTGAGAATAGTCGGTAAACAGAATTGTTTCAGAAGACCTCAGATTTTGATTGTAAGAGCTATTACCCGAATAATCGGAGTCACTTATTCTCAAAAATTCATATAAGCTTATAGCGAGTTTGTTGCGATGGCTCAGCGTCATTGAGTAGTTGGCATTAATCTTGGTGTAATAATAATTTTCTTTCACCAATGAATTGAAGATGTTTGTCCCCTCGTTATACTGGCGGTTGTGATCATTCCGAGAGTAATATCCGTCAACTACATATTCCAGCGACTTTGTGGCAGAAAAGGTGTTTAATCCGTAATAATACAGACTTGGACGCAATGTCTTGTCATGGTTTAGAAGATTAGATATGGACGTGATTTTGTTGTCCTCGGCTGTAGCAATAGCGGGGAAATAACTTGTCATGCCGTTATCCACGTTTCTCTTCATGTTGTTCCACGCCAATCCACCGCGGAGCATCCATATATATTTCTTCCCTCGGTTACTTATCGATGCCTGTAAATATTCCTTTGATTCACGGTTACCGGAATTGTGGTAAGATGTGCTTCGATTCAATATCCCATCTTCAAAGTTGAATGACTCGATCTCATCTGATGATGATTTTGGGTCATTCAAAGCATATCCGGCCCATAGGTTTATACTTTTTGCTCCGGTGACATATTTTGTAATGAGGTTATAATCGCCCTGGAGATATCCAACTCCTTGCAATGCGTCAAGTTGGGTATATCCTCCATTATCAAGCGGTTTTAAAATAAAATTGACTGCTGCCGCATCTTTGGCATATTTCCCTGTCGGTATATCAAAATATTCAATCTTTGCAATATCCTTTGGTCTCAAAGATTGTACTTCGCGAAACTCGACTTCGCGACCATCGATGTAGACAGTTGATGTTCCGGCCGGTGTTGTCACATTTCCGTTTGACCGATCAACGGTTATCCCCGGAATCATAAGATTTCTCAGCAGATCATAACCATTTACGGCATGTTTCCGCTGCATTTTTGTAGGAATGGCGATTATGCAATCATCTTTGCGAATAAAATTTGATGCGGTGACAGTTACCTCGCCAAGCTCTTTAGTGTGGACTGAAAGGGTATCGGGAACAGTCGCGTAGGATTGGAACGAAATTGTGATTGTGATAAATAAAAGTATAATTAAATAATTTCTTCGTTTCATCCGATTGGTATTTAATTGATTGACCTTGCAAAGATAATTAAATAACCACAAATTACGAGGATTTATGGATAAAATTGAGAACTTATCATCTGCGTTTGGATTTTTTCAGCTTACCTCGGTTGACTTCATAGCCGCGGTAGCCGGGGAAAAGCTTGGCGACAAGGTCGGGACGGTGGAGGCGTTGAAGCGATTTAATGATGTCGGGACGATAGGCGGCATCATACCAGAAGAAGTATTTGCGTTGGGCAAGTTTTTCTTCGGGTGTGGTGGCTGTGAAAATTTTCTCGCCGGTGTAGGGGTGGATTCCGGTGTAGAAAATCTCGGTCGAGAGGGTCATTGGGGTGGGGGTGAAGTCCTGAACCTGTTCGAGGTGGAAGTTGAGGTTGCGGGTCTCGACGGCGAGCAGGGCCATGTCGATTTCGCGGCATCCGGGATGACTTGAAATGAAGTAGGGGATGAGCTGCTGATTGAGGTTGTTTTTTTTGTTTACGCGGTCAAAGACATCTTTGAACAGCCGGAAACAGTCAAACGAGGGCTTGCGCATCAGGTTTAGTACGTGGTCGGATGTATGCTCGGGGGCAACTTTCAGTCGGCCCGATACGTGGCGGCAAATCAATTCCTCGTTATAGGCACGGTTGGCGCGGTCGATGTCGGGGTCGCCCGACTGATGCATCGACAGGTCATAGCGCACACCGCTGCCGATAAATGATTTTTTTACACCGGGAAGAGCATCGACTTTGTGATAGATGTCGAGCAGGGGGCGGTGGTCATTGTTGAGGTTGGGGCATGGTTTGGGGTGGAGGCATGACGGGCGGAGACACTTGGCACAGATGGATTTGTCGCGGCCTCCCATGGCATACATATTGGCCGACGGGCCGCCGAGGTCGCTTATATACCCTTTGAAATCGGGCATGGCGGTGACTTTTTTTGCTTCCTCAATGATAGACCGCTCGCTGCGCGAGGCTACAAATTTACCCTGATGGGCCGATATGGTGCAGAAGGCGCAGCCGCCAAAGCAGCCGCGGTGCATGTTGATCGAGAATTTTATCATCTCAAACGCGGGAATGGTCTTGCCTTTATACCGGGGGTGGGGGAGGCGGGTGTAGGGGAGGTCAAATGACGCGTCAATCTCTCCCTGGGTCATGGCGGGATACATGGGATTGACCTTGATAGCACGCTTGGCATCGAGCTGCTGGTAAAGCGTCAGGCCGCCGTCCATGCGGTTGCTCTGCTGCTCGATGTGCTTGAAATTTTCGGCCTGGGAGCGTTTGTCGGCACGGCACCGGTCATAGGAGTTGAGGACAATGGCGTTGTCGGTTTTGCCTGCCGGCACAGTGTCGGCGGGTATCATTACGACTGTCTGTCTCACATCGGTCATGTCGCCGATTTTCTCTCCGGCATCGAGTCGGCGCGCAATCTCAATGAGCGGTTTCTCGCCCATGCCGTAGATAATCATGTCGGCACGGGCATCGGCCAATATCGAGGGCCGAAGACGGTCCTGCCAGTAGTCGTAGTGGGACAGGCGTCGCATCGAGGCCTCGATTCCGCCGGCAATGACCGGCACGTCGGGATAAATATCCTTTAAAATGTTTGAGTAGACAATAGTGGGATAGTCGGGGCGCATGCCGTGGCGACCGCCGGGAGTATAGGCGTCGTCAGAGCGACGGCGACGGTTGGCGGTGTAATGGTTTATCATAGAGTCCATCGCTCCGGCCGATACACCGAAAAACAGGCGCGGTTTACCAAACTTCTTGAAGTCGCGCAGGTCGTCCTGCCAGTTGGGTTGCGGAACGATGGCGACGCGGAAACCCTCTTTTTGAAGGGTGCGTCCGATGACAGCGGCGGCAAACGACGGATGGTCGACATATGCGTCGCCCGAGAACAGAACGACGTCGACATAGTCCCATCCGAGAGCCTGCATCTCTTTGACCGAAGTCGGGAGGAAGTCGGTGGGTTTTGGTAATATGGTGAAAGGCTGTTTATTCATCGGGCTGGAGGGTTTCGGCATAAAGTTCGAGTTTTATGATTTCGTCGCGCAGACGTGCAGCTTCCATAAATTCCATTTTCTTGGCCGCGGCAAGCATCTCGTGGCGCAAGTGTGAGATTGAGGCCATCACTTCTTTGTGGCTCATATATTTTACAACAGGATCGGCAGCGATGTCGACATGAGTGGTATATTCATTGCTGTAAGGTATCGGTTCGGCCTGTTTGGTCGAGGTGCGTCGTTTGGCAGTCGATGGAGTGTCGGTATCGTCGAGGTCAAGACCGATGATGCGGTTGCGGGCCTTGATGATAGCTTTTGGAGTGATGCCGTGCTCTTCGTTGTATTTGAGCTGGATGTCGCGACGGCGGTTTGTCTCGTCGATAGTCTGCTGCATGCTCTCGGTGATTTTGTCGGCATACATGATAACCTCACCGTTGAGATTTCGGGCTGCACGACCGACAGTCTGGGTGAGCGATCGGTGGGAGCGTAGAAAACCCTCCTTGTCGGCGTCGAGGATGGCGACAAGCGAGACTTCGGGCAGATCGAGCCCCTCGCGCAATAGATTGACGCCGATGAGGACGTCATATTCACCCGATCTGAGTCCGTCAAGAATGGCGATTCGTTCGAGCGATTTTACATCGGAGTGGATGTAGGCTGTCTTGATGTCGAGACGCAGGAAATATTCGTTAAGCTCCTCGGCCATGCGTTTGGTCAGTGTGGTGACAAGCACACGCTCATCGCGCTCGCGACGTTTGTTTATCTCCTCAAGAAGGTCGTCAATCTGGTTGAGCGACGGGCGGACGGTGATGATCGGGTCGAGCAATCCGGTAGGACGGATGATTTGCTCGACAACAACGCCTTCTGACTGTTCAAGCTCATAGTCGGCCGGAGTGGCGCTGACATAGACGGTCTGGTTGGTGAGTCCGCTGAATTCTTCAAACGTGAGCGGTCGGTTGTCGAGCGCCGCCTCAAGTCGGAACCCATACTCGACAAGGTTGAGCTTGCGTGAGCGGTCGCCACCATACATTCCTCGTATCTGAGGCACTGTCACGTGGCTCTCGTCAATGATTGTGAGATAGTCTTTGGGAAAGTAGTCGAGAAGACAGAAGGGGCGCATGCCGGGCTGACGGCCGTCAAAGTAACGGCTGTAGTTCTCGATGCCCGAGCAGTGGCCAATCTCGCGTATCATTTCAACGTCGTAGGTGACACGTTCATAAAGACGTTTGGCTTCGAGGTCTCGGGCCTCGTTGTAGAAGTTGTCAACCTGACGGCCAAGATCTATTTCTATCTGTCCGATTGCCGAGCCGAGGCGTTCGCGCGATGTCACGAACAGATTGGCCGGATAGATGCGAAACTCATCGTGGCTGCCGAGCGAAACATTGTCGACCGGATGGAGAGTTTGAATCGATTCGATCTCATCACCCCAGAACATCACTCTTATCAATATTTCTTCGTAGGCAAGCGAGATATCGACCGTGTCGCCTTTGACACGGAATGTTCCGCGCTGCATCTCGGTTTCGGTGCGGCTGTAAAGCGACTCGGCAAGACGTCGCATAAACTCGTTGCGTGATATGCGCTGTCCAACCTTGATGTCGATGACGTTGCTGTCAAAATCCTCGGGATTGCCCATACCGTAGATGCACGATACCGACGAAACGACAACCACGTCGCGGCGTCCCGACAAGAGAGCCGACACCGTGGCGAGTCGCAGTCGCTCGATTTCGTCGTTGATCATCAGGTCTTTTTCAATGTATTTGTCGACCGACGGAATATAGGCCTCGGGCTGGTAGTAGTCATAATATGACACGAAATATTGCACCGAGTTCTCGGGGAAAAACGACTTGAACTCGCTGTAAAGCTGCGCTGCAAGGGTTTTGTTGTGACTTAAAATGAGGGTGGGACGATTGACACGCTCGATGAGATTGGCCATTGTGAACGTTTTTCCCGATCCGGTGACGCCGAGAAGCGTCTGGGCTGGCAATCCGCTGTTGACCCCGTTGACAAGCGCCTCGATGGCTTGAGGTTGGTCGCCAGTCGGTTTATATAGAGAGGAGAGTTTAAAATCCATTGTTTTGATATAAAATTAACTTACAAAGTTAATCAAAAAAATTGAGATGGGCAATTTACAAGAAACGCCCGTACATTAATGGAGGACGCGAAATATCGCGTCACTACACCAGAATGTCTTAATTCACATTGGGTCGGTAGGAGGGTGAGTCAAAATAAGTATTTGTTAATCAACCACTACGTGCCGAAGGCACGTCCCTACATCGACTAAAAAGGCGCCGCGTCAATTAAGACACACCGCCTGCTATCAGAATCAATACTCTCGTATTATCTTGTCGCGCAAAACGACGACCGGGCTGATTAATTTTTCTTTTGGCTCATTCGTGCTATCAGGATAATGCCGACTATGGTGAGAATGAGGCTGACGGCAAAGAGGATCATTTCGGATGAATCGGATGTTTGCGAACCTATTTTATCTACATCGACCGGCAATGTCTCACGCTGGCGAAGCCATTGTACAATAGCTACAAGGCTGTTGTTGAACACATGAGCCGCTACAGGGAGCCACAATGAGCCGCTCCAGTACAGAAGATAACCAAAGAAGGCTCCGAGTAAAAATCGGGGGAAAAAACCGAAAAACTGGAGATGGAACGCGCTGAAAATGAATGCCGACAGCCAGATTGCCACGTGTATGTTGAGGCTGAACGACAGCAGGCGTTGCAAGGCTCCGCGAAAAAACAACTCTTCACTGAACCCGGCCATGATGCCGATGATTAGTATGCTTACAATCAGCGATCCGACCGATGTGCCGCCCATTAGGAGTTCAACCGATTTTTGGGCTGACTCTTCCATTGCTCTCATTTCATTGGCGATTGCCGACAGCGATTGGGGCAGAGTGACAGAGTCATTCCACTCGACAAGCATGTTCATTGCCGGCACGGAAACAAGCATCACGATCAAGGTTAGTAGCAGCATGTTGAGCCTGGGCATGTTATCGACCAGCAACAGGCGGGCCGGAAGCCTTGTCGATACCATCGCCGTGGCGATGGCCGGTATCACGAATATCAACAGGTCTTGGACGACGGCGCCGATACGGAGTGCTCCGGCCTGATTCGGGATTTTACCTATCAGAAACTGCATGATGAACGCTGTCGCCATCAAAAAGAATACAAAGAGGCATCCTAACAGCATCAGGCTTACAACAGGACGGATAACAAGCCGGTTTTGGCCGGGCATCGGGGTTGGGGGATATGGTTTGATCATGACGGGTTAAAATTCGAGATAAAATTCATGTGTGAGATCGCGGTATTCGGGGGTGAATCCGTCGGCTCCGCTTATGGTAAAAATTGAGCTGGTGACGGCACATGCTTTGGGAGTGAACGAAATGAGAGCACGTCGCGGGGGCTTGCCGGCGCGGGTTGTGACGTTTGTGATTTTCAACGGATTGAGTCGGTGCATCGCCGCTTCAAAAATGAGATTGTCAACCATGTCGGCAGGAACTATCATCGCTATGACACCATCGGGATCAAGCATTTTTGAAGCTCGGTCCAGTATCGATGCCGGTGACAGGCCGGCGGCATGGCGGGCGGTGGCTCTTGACGAGTCGGGCGATTTAAGTCCGTTGGTAAAAAATGGAGGATTTGACACAATCATGTCAAATTTTTCATCGGTTGACCATTCGCAAAAATCGTTACAGATAAAAGTAATGCGATCTTGCCATGCGGTGTTGGAGGCGTTCAAGCGTGCCTCTGCGGTTGCCTGCGGGTCTATTTCTATACCGGTGATACGAGCGTCGGGAAACCGCTGGGCCAGCATCAGGGATATCAATCCCGACCCCGACCCGATGTCGAGAATACGGTCGGTTTTATCGTTGTCGGCCCAGGCACCGAGCAAAACGCCGTCAGTGCCGACCTTCATGGCACTGAGCGAGTTGACAATTTCAAACTGCTTGAAACGAAATGTTGAACAGCGGTTGGGATTGGAGCCCATCGATTCAAAGGTCTTTGATGCCGTCGGGGAGGGTGACATCAATAGTTTTTGTGTCAGGGTCAACCGAGTTGATAAGCTCGTCGGCCAAGGGCACATAAATCGTCTTGTTATCAGCCGTTGAAACAATCAAAAGCACATTGGCCGTCGAGTCGTCAATGTTGTCGATGATGCCGAGTGGAGTGTCGTCTTCAGTGATAGTCCATCCAATCAAATCGGAGGCATAAAGACCGTCTTCGTCCTCGTTTTCAAAACTCTCGGGCAGTTCATCGGTAAGGGCATAGATGACTTTGTTTGCCAGCAGCTTGGCCTCGTTGTCCGACTCGATGCCGTCGATAGTCAACAAATAGCTTTCGTGCCCTTTGGTACGGAAACTTTTAATGAAGAACGGCACAAAAATACCGTCGATTTCAACGATAATACACCTCAGGTCATCGGGCGACAGACCGTAGTCGAGCGACGCGGTCATCTCGCCTCCAATGCCGTGAGGCCGGGCCATGTGGCCTATTTCCGAAAGAGAGTCGCGCCCAATCATTTTTTCTTCTTTTTCTTACCCTCGGTCATGAAAAGTTTGTAGTCATTGAGGACACAGAATTCGGGCGACAGTCTTATAGCTCCTCTCGAAATAATGGCCATATCGTTAAAAATGCGGCTGTCCTCAACGTTACCGTCATTTTCCTCGACCATGATCTTTTTCATCTGGTTGGCCACGAGCATGGTGAGTGTGTCGCGCTCGACACCCGGTTCCATTGAGGCGATTCGGTCAATCATATAGATGATATACCGGCCATAGTGACGGCTATCGTTAAGCGGATTGTTATAGGGTATTTTTGCAGGCTCGGAAGCGAGATTTTCAGGACGGATAACCTCATATGGAAAATCGACGTCAAGTTCAAATCCCGACATGATGAAGAGGTGGTCCCATAGTTTATGCACGCCATCCTCGCTGTCACGAATGGCCGGGAAAAGGTTTCCCATAGCCTTGATGATTGAGTAGGCACACCGGTTGCGCTCATCGCGGTTTTCGATTGTCATGCACAGGTCGACCATCCGCTGGATGTTTCGGCCATATTCGGGCAGGGGTATCGATGGAAGTTGAGTATTATATGTCAGCATGTCGATTTCTATTGGTTTGCAAAAGTAACCAAAAAGGCCGAAATATCCTAAATAATCAGCAATAAATCTGATTCAGACGGTGAGGGACAAAGGAAAACAGATGGCCTGTGCTCTCCATCAGTCGACCCGGTCGGGTGAAGCAGATGATGCGGCGTCAATCAACACCGTGCGGGCGTCGCCCGAGTAGGACGTAATGTATCACGTCCCTACCAAGATGTTGTGATTCAGTTTATTAGGGTAGGGACGCGATATTCCGCGTCCTATCAGACGTGCCGATGATATATTGGTAGATGAAGCATCACCATATAAAATTAGCCACAAAATCGGACTTATCATCCAATCTTGTGGCTAAAGTGTTATTAGGGGGGGTACGCCGACTTACTGCTTGGTAAATTTCAAGGTATGAGGACCGGTCAACTTGTCACCTGCCGTGTCATAGACCGAGTAATTGTAATCCATAGCGTTGTCCGTGACGCTACATTTGCCCGCCAGATAAATGGTGGTGAACGCAGTGTTGGGGACGCTGTCGGTCATCACATTTTTCCACACAAGTTTGAGCGAATCATCCTTGACTGTATATACCCCTTTGGCAACCGTATACGGGGTCTTGTTATTGTTAACATTATACCAGTTTACACTCACGCTGTCCGATGCTCCGAACTCTACACGGCTCGTCGAGCTGACATTCATCAGGCCGCCATAGTTGTTCTCAGACTGAGACCATGCCCCGAGAATCTTTGACGTGAGAGTAGGCTCGTTGGGGGTAGGAGTTGGGTCGGGGTCAGGCTTTACCGGTGTCGGCTCCTCTTTAATCGGGTCGTCGTGGCTACAGCTTGTGACAGTGACAAAACCGAGGCACAGTATTAAGCAGAGATAGAATTTTATTGTCTTTTTCATATCGTTTTAATGGATTTAGGTTGGTCTGTTATTTAACGATTCTCTTTGAGGTATTCATTTCTCCCGATATAATCTGAACGATGTAGGTTCCCGCTGACAGGCTTGACAAATCAATCTCGTCCTTCACTGTCACAGCAGCCTCGACAGTCTTGTGGAAGACACATTGCCCCATGACAGAATAGATCGATATCTCAACCGGTTTGCCAGAACCTTCAACCGTTATAGTCAGTTTGTTATCAGCAAAATCAGTACCGATATTCGGCTCCAAAACCGTTACCTCGCATGTTGCCTTAATCTCGCCGCAAGAAGCTGTAATCGTTGCCTTTCCCACACCGACGGCTGTGATTATGCCGTCAGTCGAAACGGTAGCGACCTTCTCATCAGAGCTCGACCACATTATTGTTTTGTCGGTAGTATTTTCGGGCGTGATAGTTGCTGTGATTTTTATTGTGTCCGATTGGTTTAATGAAACTTCGGTCAAATCCAACACAATTTTCTCGGCTGTGATTGGCAATACTGTCACCTCGCAGGTTGCTTTCACCTCTCCACATGTAGCCGTGATTGTCGCTGTACCAACTTTGATAGCCTTGATTATACCGTCATTTGAAACAGTAGCAATCTTTTCATCAGAGCTTGACCATGTTATTGTTTTGTACGTTGTGTTTTCAGGGGTAACCGTCGCTGTGATTTTTATTGAGTCTAATTCATTTATAGACATCTTTTCTTTGCTTAAAACAATCTTTTCTGCTGCAATCGGCAATACTGTTACCTCGCAGGTTGCCTTAACATCACCACATGCAGCCGTTATTGTCGCTGTACCAACTTTGACAGCCTTGATTATACCGTCAGTTGAAACAGTTGCAATCTTTTCATCTGAACTTGACCACGTTACTGTTTTGTCGGTGGTGTTTTCAGGCTGAACGGTAGCAATAATCTTGGCTGTATCCGATTCATTTATTGAAACTTTATCCTTACTCAACACAATTTTTTGAGCTGCAACCGGAGATACTGTTACCTCGCAAGTAGCGACGGCCTTACCGCTGGTTGCTGTGATTGTGACTTTACCGGGAGCCACGGCCTTGACCAAACCGGCATCAGACACGGTTGCAATCTTAATGTCAGAACTTTTCCATTGAATTGGATCAACTGAGTTCTCGGGATAGCGAGTGCCGGTCAAGTGCAAGCTGTCGCCAACTTGTATTTTAGTATTTGTCGGGGTAATCTCAACTCTCTCCGTAGCCACTCCCGGCATTTCCTCAATATTCCAGAAGTTTCTCCATGGCTCGGCGTTTTGATAGGCTTCTTTTGAACCGTATGGGATAAGTAGTTTTGTCGAAGTGTATATCGAATTACCAAATGTACCATTATATTTGGGCGCGGAAGAGGATAAAAAACTAATCTTTTTGAGCGTAGACTCATCTTTTATGTTTATAAACGTTTTATCAAAAACAATTTCAGATCCAAAAGAAATACACTCAATTCCTGATGGGAAAATGTTAGCTCCTAATTTATTAGTACCGATTGGCAAGCTAATATTTTTTAGATTTGTCTCTGTAAAACAATTATTACCTATTTCTATGTTGTCCCCTTCAAATATAATTTCCGTTAAATTTTCACAATCTTTAAAATATCCATTACTACTACTTTCTTTTGTCCAACCTATGGGTAATCTTGTTACTGAGCCTCCAACTCTAACGAACCTAAGATCTGTTTTTGAAAAAGGTTGTAAACTATACTCAGATCTCGCTGTATATGTATCTCTCCCTAAGTATAAACTTTTTATAACTGTATTTATAAAAAAATTAGATAAAAAATACGGGGTTAGATAAAGAGGAGTTTCGCATGGTAATATAGCCAGAGAGTCAACAATGCATCCATCAAAAGGACCAACTGTTGCTCCAGTGTTTATTTTACTAATATCAGGACCTATTACTAATAATGAGATATTCCCACATTCATAAAAAGTTCCTTCTGTATATATACCAGCACCTGTCCCCAATTTTTTTATTGATGTAAGGTCAATTACTTTTAATGAAGTACATCCTCTAAATGCGTTAGCATCTATGCTTTCAACTTTTGATAAATCAATAGATAAAGATGTACATTCTTGAAAAGCACCTCTTGGAATATTTTTACAAATTGATTTATAAGAGAGATTTTTTAATTTGGAGCATCCACAGAAAATATAATCCGACAGGATCATATCACCTTCCCATGTTACAGAAGTTAGAGATGTACAATCATAAAAGGCACCTGATCCAATTTCCTTTACTGAAGTCGGAATTGTAATGGAGGAGATTAATTTATTAGAATCAAAACAATAAGCACATAATTTAGTGATGTTTTTCCCCAATTGCACTGAAGAAACTTGAGGAAGTTTACAATCAACCCTAATTACTTTAAGTTGTTTTCCCGAGTATTCAACTACATCGGGGATAACAAGTGCTCCGGCATAGGGTGAAGGGCCTTCGGTAAGGGCGCATGTCAAGTCACCAGTTGAAACAAAGTTAAAATATAAGCCGTTTGCTTCAAAGTCGTAGGCTCGCGCAAACAATGTTGTCGTCAGGCTTATAGCCAATAACAAGATACGTAATAATTTCATAGTTTAACTTTAACGTGTTTAGAGTATTAATAATTCTATAGATTTAATTATTTTAGCAGGAATTCCAAGCAACTCTCCACTGATATTCAGAATCATTCGACATTCATTTGCAGAGTTAATTTGAAGAGACTGCCATATTCCTTTAAAATCATCTGAAGTAGTATGGACTAATACCATCTTTCCTTTTAGACTATCATACTCTGATGCTATATTTTTAGTAGTCATGGTTTTGTACAAATTTAATATTGGCAGAATCAATTAAATACATTTCTCCATCTTCAATGCCTTCTATAAGTGCCATAGTTTTAACATATGGGATATCTTTGCTATTATCAGGTTCTTCTACCCACTTATGGAAATAACCATCTCTAAATTTGGTCAGTTCCTGTTCTTTAGCCTGCTCATTAGCATTTAAATCAGGATAAAATTCATACTTTTTTTTACAAAAAGATACTTTTCTTAAGTTATACATAATTTTACTATCTTTGCCGCCGGGCCCACCTCTTTGGCTTTAGATTAAAAAAGGAATGCGTGAGAGCCGTACTTGTTGCTCGTTCCGCTTTCTGAGGCCCTGGAATTGCCCATCATGGTAGAACGAGCAAACAGAGCAGAAGCCTCACGCAGAATATATGCAAATATACCGATAGCCAACGCTCTCGCGTTTGCCACCGACATAATATACATATCCACAAGGCATCTACCGTTTGCTACATCCTTGACCATGATTGAAATTTTCCAGGTTTCAGAAAGCCAAGAAAGAGCGTCGAGTAAACGCTTTCCAATTTTGAGAACCGCTGTTCTCATGTCTGCATACCCGCCGCCTAACCCATATCGGGCTTCTGCGGTCGATATGCAGTTGCAAAGTTAGGAATTATTTTTGAATGTACAATATAATAATATGTATTGGCGTTGCCCGAGTAGGTGATGTATCACGTCTCTACCAGGGCGTTCTGATTTTCGTTTCCGACGAAACAAATACAAGAAAAGGCACTGTGCCTTTTTATTTGACACAGCGCCTTAATCGATTATTGTCTTTGAAAATTACTCGAGGTCGACGGGGATGGCGACGATTTTGAGGTTATTGTCGCGGATGAACTTGACGATGTTGTCGCGTTCGGGCGAGGAATCAACGTCGGCCTCGACGCGCTGGAGTGCGTTGAAAACCGAAGTACCGCTCTGGTAGATGTGGCGGTAGGCTTTGGCGATGTCATCGATGCGCTCGTCGGTAAAGCCGTATTTCTGTCCTTCCTTACGCATAACCTGGGCATTGACGCCATAGTAGGCGACGGGGTTGTGGGCAACGATGATGTAAGGGGGTACGTTGCCGTTGATGCGGCAACCACCTTTGACAAAGCACCAGTCGCCAACCTTGCTCCCCTCGTGGAGAACGGCGTTGGACGACAGAATCACGTATTTGCCTACTTCAACGCCACCGGCAAATGTTACGCCGTTGCCGATGACCGAGTGACCGGCGATGTGACAGTCGTGACCGATGTGGGTCTCGGCACATATAAATGTATCGTCGCCAATCGAGGTGCCTCCCTCGGCATGAATACCACGGTTGATGATGACATGCTCGCGGATAACACAGCGGTCGCCGATATAGCAGAATGTGTCGTCACCTTTCCAACGGAAATCCTGAGGCTCGGCACCGACGATGGCACCCTGATAGATGCGGCAGTCTTTGCCGATGCGAGTTCCGCTCATGATGCTTGCAAAGGGCATGATGACCGAGTTGTCACCGATTTCGACATTTTTGTCTACATAGGCAAACGGATATATCTGAACGTTTTTCCCGATAACTGCCGAGGGATCAACGTGGGCTTTTTCACTTATCATGGTAAAAATGAATTAGAGTTGTGATATGAAGTTATATAAATCAGCGACCGCCTCCGAGCGACTGGTAAAGGTTGATGACTGCCTGGGCCTGCTGGAGCTGACAGTTGATTTGAGCTGTCTGGGCCGAGAGAAGGCTTGTCTGGGCGGTAAGAACCTCGAGATAGGTTGCGCTACCCATTGCAAAGAGGTCTTTGGTGTAGTCCTGAGCCTTGATGAGGTCCTCGACCTGAGCCTTGATGAGGTCAGATTTCTCAACGTTGTTGCGGAATGATGTCAGGGCGTTTGACACCTCGGAGCTTGCCGAGAGAACAGTTTTCTCAAAGTTGTTGAGGGCCTGTTTCTGCTGTGCTTTTGTAGCCTGAAGACGGGCAATATTCTGGCCGCGGCTGAAGATAGGCGCAACGAGCGAGCCTACAAGCGAAGCAATCCAGTCACCGGGATTTTTAATCATCGAGCCGAAGCTATTGGTAAAGCCATAGTTGGCGGTGATTGTAAGGCCGGGATAGAAAGCGGCACGGGCCGAGTTGGTGGCATAGTAGGCAACGGCAAGGGCGCGCTCGGAAGCACGGACATCGGGACGCGACGCGAGCGCTGACATGGGTACACCCTCGACTGCAATCGCCGGAGCGACATAGCTCACAAGCTGAGGAATGGCGTATTCACGGGGCTGTTCGCGCAGGAGAAGAGCCATTGTGTTGTAGGCCTGGGTGAGTGAGGTGCGCAGGTCAGAGAGCTGAGACAGAATATTGTAGTAGTTGGCCTCGCTCTGAACAACGGCAGCTTCATTGGTGCGACCGATGAGCTTGTAGTTGCGCATTGTCTCGACATTTTCTTTCCATATTTCAGAAGTGTTCTCGACAAGAGCAATCTGGCTCTTGAGGGCCGCGATGGCATAGTAGGTGTTGGCAACCGCACCGATAATTTGAGAACGGACAGCCTGACAATAGTCCTGACTCTGGGCATAGGAAGCCTCGGCGCTACGTTTGGTATTGAGAATCTTACCAAATATATCAACTTCCCACGAAGCTGTCAGTGGAATTGTGTAGTTCCAGTTGGTGAGCTTGCCGTTGCTTACGCTTGAGGCACCACCCTGGGCCGCGATGGCCAGAGACGGGAGGTAGCTGAGTCGGGCACCGCGCATGTTGGCGTGGGCTACTTCGATGTTAAGGCGGGCGTTGTCAAGGTCAACGTTGCTGACAAGGGCCTGACGGATGAGGTCGGCAAGGATGGGGTCGGAAAAGACCTCTTCCCACGGCATGTTGCCAAAAGAATCGGCATCGGGCTGCTGAGCGGCTGCATCGGCAAATTCCCTTGCAATCTGACTGTCTTGTTTGCTGACGTCAAATTTCTGGTAGATGTGGCATCCGGTGAGTGAAAACATACTCACCAGAGCCACAGTTGAAATGATTATATTTTTTTTCATTGTGAAAAATCAAAAGTAGGGGATTAAAATTATCGTGCAAGCTGCTGAATCTCGGATTCGATATCGGCGTTGTTGGTGTCGGTCCACTTGAGCGGAGATATTTTTTCCTGGATAAGCTGGAAGACAACGAAGAGAGCCGGTACAATCAATACCTGAAGAATCATACCGATCAACATACCACCGATCGCACCGGTACCGAGAGCGCGGTTACCGTTGGCGCCTACACCGCTGGCAAACATCAATGGCAACAGACCGATGATGAGGGCAAGCGAGGTCATGAGGATAGGACGCAGACGGGCGGTAGCACCCTGGATGGCGGCGTTGAAGACCGACATGCCCGTGCGGCGACGCTCGATACAGAACTCAACGATAAGGATAGCATTCTTGGCCAACAGACCGATGAGCATGATGAGCGCGATTTGCAGGTAGATGTTGTTGGAGATGCTGAAGATGTCGGCAAAGATGAACGAACCCATAAGACCGAACGGAATCGAAAGAATAACCGCAAACGGTACAATGTAGCTTTCATACTGGGCCGAGAGGATGAGGTAAACGAAGAGGAGACAGAGACCGAAGATGATGGCGGTCTGGTTGCTGCTCGAACCGGCTTCCTCACGTGTCATACCGGCATATTCATAACCGTAACCGGCGGGGAGAGTCTCGTTGGCCACACGTGTGATGGCAGCGAGGGCGTCACCCGACGAATATCCGGGGGCAGGTGAACCTGTCACGGAAATCGACTGGAACATGTTGAAGCGGTTGAGAAGGTCAGGACCGTAGATTTTGGTGAGAGTCACAAAGTTGGAGAGCGATGCCATCTCGTTTGCCGTCTTCTTCTTGAAAAAAAAAATAGGGGGGGGGGTGTGGCGTGTGCGCGGCGCCG
>JAIDNJ010000143.1 GCA_029063895.1 Muribaculaceae bacterium
GTGTATGGGGATTTGGGGCCGAATGGATTGAAACTCCTGTAAAATGGTGGGAGTCAAAACTTTCGGGCCGAATAGAAATTACCCCCGAAAATATAAAAATCGATAACGTTTATTATGGTAAAACACGTTTCAAGGAATATTTTTCATTCAACAACAGTTTTACTTTCTCAAACGGCTGGGGTGCGATGCTTAATGCCAATCTTGAACCGACGTTTAGAACTCTTGACCGTACATATCATGCCGTTTACAACGTCAACGGTCAAATACACAAGATGTTTATGGATAACAACCTGCAGTTTGCCATCGAATTTACGCCAGCCGGTAATCGCCGCAAACTTGACCGATTTACAGGAACACAGACAATATCCTATAAATATACATCGCCGGTACAATATATAGGATTGTCGATGACATGGAACTTTGCGGGAGGAAAAAAGGTCAGAGTAAATGCTGTCGACGGGATTCAGGATTATCACGAGACCAAAGATAACATGTAACAACTCAGTGTATTTTATATTTTGTTATGAAACATAGTTGTTGTCAAACCGACATTTTTAATTAATTTTGCAAACAATCAAAATGACAACAACATGCGACTAAACAAACATATAATTGCAGCCGCAATTTTATGGGCCTGCATCTTGCCATCGGCAAAGATGTCGGCCCATAACCGGATAACGACTGCCGACACAACCGAATCAACCGCTCCCCTTTTTCCCGAACTCAAATTGCCGTCGATTCCCGACACAATAAAAATACCACAACAACGTGCCGACTATCTGCTTTATCATTTCTGGGATAACATGGATTGGAGCAAATCCGATCTAATCTCCAATGACAATTTCATGGAACAGAATCTCGCAACATATTTTGACCTTTTCAACCATGTATCATCCGGTGCAATTGATAAAGCAGTCGACAATCTACTCAAACAGGCATCGGTCTCATCTGTCGCAATTGATAAAATCGGATCAATCGCCGACCTTTATCTATATGACACCCAATCACCTATAATGAATGAAAAACATTATCGCATTATTGTTGAAAAACTGCTTGCCGATAAAAATATAAATGAATATAGGGCCACTATTTTACAGGCGGCTCTCGACGATATGTCAAAAAATGCCGAAGGAACCGAGGCAACCTCATTTACATTTGTACTGAGAAATGGCAATACAACCGACCTTAAAGATGAAATAAATCGCAAAGGACGCACAATAGTGCTTTTTTATGATCCCGACTGCAGTGATTGTGCCATGGTCGAATCACTCATGCAGTCAAATGCAAAAATCAATAGTTCAATAGCCGACGGGGCGCTCAAGGTTATCGCTGTTTGTCCCTATGAAGTTGAAAAAGAAGACTGGGCTACTCATGCATCGACATTGCCTACCAACTGGACCGTGGGATATTCGCCCGACGGCGAGGTCGACGGCGATGGGATTTATGTGCTCCGCGCTACACCCACAATATTCCTCCTTGATTCACAAGGGAAAGTTCTTGAAAAGGACATAAGATATGAAATATTGAGAGATATACTCTAACAACAACACGTCAATAGATAGATAAATAAAATATGGATTCAAAAACATTTATCGCAGGTTTTGCACGCCGTGCGGGACTCGATACAAAAGCTGCTTCAGCGGCTGTAACTGCTATTTCGACGACAATCACCGATACTCTCGCCTCAATGGATTCGGTCGCAATCCCGTCATTCGGTACATTTGAAAGCATAAAAAAAGATGAAACTGTCACACATGACCTATCAACCAACAAACGTATCCTTCTCCCCCCGGTTATTGAAGTCAGATTCAATCAGGCATCATCTCTTACAAACAGCATCAAACAATAACAGCATCTATCGTAAACCAGCGACCCTATCATGAACAATATCATCACCCTCGGGGAATTTGTCAACATACTCAAAAAAACTGATTTTTTCAAAGACCGAACCGACAGCGAGCAAATAGTCCTTGCGTTTTTCCAGTCAATTGCTGATGCCCTAAAAAACGAAGATACAGTTTCTATAAAAGGGCGGGGCGATTTTAAGGTTGTCAGTCGTGATTCAGGTCTCATATTATTTACACCCGACCGCACGATGGCCGACACCATAAACGAGCCGTTTGCAT
>JAIDNJ010000144.1 GCA_029063895.1 Muribaculaceae bacterium
TTATAGAACCGGTAACCTACGACAACGAGACTACACCTGAAATTGAGGAGGATGACACTATTAATGAAGATGAAGAAGAACAGGAGTATATCACACCCCGTCGCGGTCATTCGACATTTGCACTGGTAGCCTATACACTTTTGGGGATTGCGATAGGTTTTGTGATAGGACTGTTTACCGCCGAATATATTTTTGCTGACGATGAAGAGGATGAAAGCGATGAAATCGAGCTGGTCGATACCCTTGATGAAGAAAATTTCACAGCTGAAGAAACCTCGTCGCTTCAGGAAAGCATCGACAGCACTTTAGAAAGCACATCATCGACCGGAAATGATAAAGTTGTCGAAGAGACTCAGACCGCACCGATTGAGCCTAAGACTGCCGCTGTCGTAACTGATACAGTTCGAGCCAACCATTATCTCACTCATATGTCACGTCGATTTTATGGCGGTGCGACAGAGTTCTGGGTATACATTTATCTTGAAAATCAGGACAAACTCGGACATCCCGACCGCCTGAGCCCCAATACGGTTGTAGTTATTCCTCCGGCCGAGAAATATGGAATTGACCCCAACAACCCCGAAAGCAAAGCTGCTGCAAAACGAAAAGTAGCTGAAATTTATGCCAAATTCAAATAAGCAACCTCAATTAAAGCCACGGTTTAATTTGATAAACGATTAATAGTTAAATTTAACATTCAAGCTATATGAAATTGGCCGAATTTTGGCTAACTTTGCGTAATTAAACAGTTTTAGATAAACTATTGATTCAAAACGAAAAACAAAAACAAGAAATACAAACAACAATGAGTGAAACGGTAAATATCAGAGAACTTAATGACATCGTTGCATCAAAAAGCAATTTTGTCAACATCATAACCCAGGGCATGGACCAGACCATTGTTGGTCAAAAGCACCTTGTCGAATCTCTTTTGATTGCACTCCTTTCCAACGGGCACGTTCTTCTTGAAGGTGTTCCCGGACTTGCCAAGACTCTTGCAATCAAGACTCTTGCCCAACTCATAGATGCCAAATACAGTCGTATACAGTTTACTCCCGACCTACTCCCAGCCGACGTTATCGGTACTATGATTTATAGTGTACAAAAAGAGCAGTTCCAGGTCAAGAGAGGTCCTATTTTTGCCAACTTCGTCCTTGCCGACGAAATCAACCGAGCCCCGGCCAAAGTGCAGAGTGCTTTGCTTGAGGCAATGCAGGAGCGTCAGGTAACAATCGGCGAACGTACATTCCCCCTTGAGGAACCGTTCCTCGTAATGGCTACCCAGAACCCCATCGAGCAGGAAGGTACCTATCCCCTCCCCGAAGCTCAGGTCGACCGTTTCCTCCTTAAAGTGATTATCGGCTACCCGACCAAAGAAGAAGAGAAGGTAATTATACGCCAGAATATATCCAACGAGCGTAAAAAAATCGTTCCGCTGCTGCGTCCCGAAGAAATTATCGAAGCTCAGAAAGTTGTCGAAAAAATATATCTTGACGAGAAAATCGAACGTTATATTGTCGATATCGTTTTCGCGACACGTTTCCCGTCGGAATATGGTCTTAACGATCTCTCGACAATTATCGGTTTCGGTGCATCGCCGCGTGCATCAATATCGCTTGCCAAAACAGCGCGTGCATATGCATTCCTTCGTCAGCGCGGATATGTTGTACCAGAAGACGTTCGCGCTGTTTGCCACGACGTGCTCCGTCACCGCATAGGACTCACCTACGAGGCCGAAGCCAACAACATCACCGCTGACCAAATTATTTCAGAGATACTCGACAAAGTAGAAGTACCCTGATAACCAGTTGCTTCAATCATAAAACAATCAGTCGGGAACGCAATGATTACAAATTAATCAGCCTGTTTCCGACTGACTGATATTAAATTGTCGATACAATCTTCAATTAACTCCAACACTCCCCTCAAGCTTCAGCACAAATAATGGACGCAAACGAACTTCTGAAAAAAGTCAGAAAAATCGAAATAAAAACCCGCGGACTCTCACAAAATATTTTTGCCGGAGAATATCACTCGGCTTTCAAAGGCCGAGGCATGATATTTTCGGAGGTACGCGAATATCAATATGGTGATGACATCCGAGATATAGACTGGAATGTCACTGCCCGTCACAACCATCCCTATGTGAAGGTTTATGAAGAGTAGCGCGAGATGACAGTAATGCTTCTTGTCGACGTATCGTCAAGCCGTCTTTTCGG
>JAIDNJ010000145.1 GCA_029063895.1 Muribaculaceae bacterium
CGCGTCACCCGTCTCAACCCCTGACACAACCGACACCCCCATTAGCCTTATAAGACTTATTAGACTTATAAAACTTATAAAACTTATAAAACTTATAAAACTTATTCGATTCATCAACAATAAAACAAAACCCGCTGCAGCCTCAGCCACAGCGGGTTTAATTCTATTATGAATTATGCATTGCCTTTAGTATACAAACTCAAAATCGTCTATATACATCACACTACCATCACCACCGGCAAAGTAGTCGCCACCCTTAGATGCTGAGCATACAAGCACGAGATAGTAGACATCCTCATCCTTCATCGACTCATAATAGTCCAAAGGGATCGTGAACTCGACCATACCGTTTCCTGCGGTTGCCTCATGGAATACCAGCTCACCGTATGCAATAACATTTGATGCATCCTTCTTGAACAAATGAGTATCAGCTGTACGGACAACTACAGGCCACCCTGGATAATCTTTATCCCCCTGAACATCTGTATCATTTGTCAGCAATGCAACATATATTATACCCTTGTCAGGCTGTCCCGCCACAATATCGGGTACATTACTATCAGTATATTTACTGCCTACAGTTGCAGGATTGTATTTCACCCATCCTTTAAGGGCTTTAGGTTTGTAGTAGAACGGACGCCCCCAGCCCAATACACCATTTGTTCCTTTTGTAGCCAAATATTTACCTACAAATGCATTACCAGCAGCCATTTTGCCCATTACAGTTCTTGTAGTAAGACATGCTGAATAATTACCACCATGCTTAGGATTCTCACATGAGACCGTAACATTACTACTGCTACTCAATAGGGACGAGCCATGATTTCCTGAATCCCAATATATTGGTGACGACGCATCATATATTAAGACTGCATTACCCGATTTGCCCCAAGCTTCAAAATCACCATTAGGAATTATATTTACAGCCGTTGTAATTTTCTTAACACTTGAATAGGATTCTTTCCCATTTTTAGTCCAAGCTGTACGGTATTGATAAGTTGTGGCCGGTTGTAGTTTATCTATAAAAAACTCATAGCTTCCACTTGAACGACTTGAAGTAATAGCTGGTATGAAATTCCAATTTAAAGAGTCATCACCATCTACTCTATATTGAATTCCAACATTACTAATCTCCACGGTTTCATCCATCACCAATCCGGTTAGACGTACTGAGTTTGGTGTTACATTACGATTTTCCGGAAGACAATAATCGTCAATATCATCGATATTTACAATTACAATATCTTCGCTTACAATAAGCGTTAGCGTTCCTCGCGATGTCCTTGTTACCGGCCTATCACTATCGTCTACTTTATCCGTATCGGTTACTACAAAATTGATCTCATGCGTTCCATTTTCAAGAGAGTTAATCAATTCCGGGGCAAACGTTATTCTCATTGATGATAAATTTGTCACCTCATTATAAAATGAACCATCATTATATCCGTTGGCAACTATACCTCCGAGTTCCAGTCTTTTAATCTGATCCTCGCTCGCACTCATAAAATTCAAGCGTTCTCCACTCTCTCCAAGAATGTTTGAGATAATTTCTCCGGATATTTCAACAACTGAAAATATACCTACAGCACCGATCTCAACATAAACATTATCAAGCTGATTACCCTTCGAAACCAATATAGGAGTAGTTATCGAAGTTCCGCCTGGACGTTGAATTGTTGGGGGCTGAACAATATAATTAGTATGTTCTATCAGATCCAAATCTTTTATGTCAAGCCCGATAAACGCGCCTCCGACATCCGGAGTTCCTCCATCATGACTAAATGTAAGTATATACTGATGACCGGGTGAGACATAATCAATAGTGCCTTCCTTGACAAACTCATCACCACTTATTTCTCTTGCAGACAACTTCCATTTAAGAACTTCCTCTTTAGGATTATCATCCGGATCTGCATCACGATTTGTTGGCATCATAAACGATGCAACTCGTGTATCTTTCCCTTCAAATGTTCTTGAACCACGTGAATGACTTATTGTCAATTTATAGTCTTTCAACACATCATCGATACTTTCATCATATACTACTGACGCAAATACATTGGCAAGTGTCATTTCAAGATTCAAATTTACATCACCATCTACATAAAACTGTTGGTCGGCTTTATAATATCTCGCTGTCCATGATGCCGATACCGAGTCTCCGGCCCACGCTTCTGCCAAATATATACCCCCAACGAGACGTTCTCCTCCGGTAGGAAAGGTTGACAATCCGTTAAATTTACGTATTACTCCTTCTCCGTTGGAAATCCAAAGGATAGTCGAGTTTTTAAGGCTTTCATCAGTGTATGTATAGACCTTTTCTTCCGTATCCTCTCCGGCACGACTTTTAACTTCAGTCACCTGAACCTCACCGATATAACTTGGCTCAATAAACAAGTTACCGTCGTGCATTATGTCACGGTTGTCTTCACTGCACGAGATCATTAGAATCCCGCTAAGCAATGAAAAATATATCAATCTATGTTTCATAATCTCATTAAGAATTTTCAGCAAACGATCTAAATTTAAGTTCAACTTGTTTACTCTTGCCCTCCTTATCAGTCACAGTCAAAATAAATGAATGATCTCCGGGGAAAGCAGTAAGTAATGGGACAAACTGTGTAATATTAAAATCTACTTTAGTCGCTTCCGTAACTTTGGTTCCAATAGGGAATTTAAGCTCCTCAAGGCCTTCCGAGATATCTCTACCATCACTAGACTTCCCGGTTGCAAGATCAAATTCACTTGCCAAATTAACTCCTTCCAAAGTCTCAGGGGTCAAACCATTCTCATGTGATTTAATTTGAACCTTTAAGCTACTGAATCCTTTCTTACTGGTTATTGTAAGCTTATATTCGCGTCCGGTAGTCTCACCATCCCTTACCTCATTTATCTTATCAAGGTCAAAATATGGTTTATTTCCGTCTGCATTAGGATTCGGAATAATAATATCCTCCTGTGTCGGTGGAGTAGGATCATCAGGATTTATCGGGTCAACAGGTCCAATCGGATCCTCTTTACCGGGACGGTCTGACGGATCAAGGACTACCTCTTTAATCGATATTGTACCATCAACATTAACAGTAACTACTTTTACATCAATTTGGATATTTCCACGACTGGCAGTACCTGTGATTTCCGGCAAATCAGGATCTGAATTCTTGTATTCATATTTTATAATATGGTGTTGACCTGCTTGCACATTGCTCATTGTGTGAACGACTTCATGATCTTCTCCCATATAATAATAGCGGAGTGTAGCCACAAGTGTTTTACTATCCTCTTCTGCTTTAAAGTATCCGGCTTTGGTAGAATCATCCTTATTATAGTCACGATAGAAATGAAGTGTCGGTGCCTTATTTGTAGTAGGATCTATTTGTCGACCCGCAACGACCTCGGTGCGTGCTGTATCATTCAGAATTTTCATCAATGATTCCGAATATTCTACCGTAACTTTTACATTCTTAAGCTCACACGGCACCTTATCAGCTTTTGTTATCTGACCGGCCTTAATTTCGAAATCATAACTGCCAACATAATGGGGTAAATCCCATTCGGCATATTTATCGCTCCAGTCACAAGATTCGACTTCGATACGATATTTGCCGACCATCAGCGTAATAATTTCCGGCATTTTCCCATATTTCCATTTCATCGAGCCGACCTGATTACCTGAAGAAGCATACACGATTTTAACATCGTAGTTTGAGCAATCTACCTCACTGCCTCGCGATATCTGCTTGACGTCTGTTTTGACATCAAGCGCCAATTCTTTCATGCTGAATCCCCCCTCGTCCTCTTTAAAAACAGGTCCGTCGGGATATGATTCATCTTTACACCCGCTCAATACCAGCAGGGCTGCACATATAAAAGTCGTTACTTTCAATTTTATATCTTTTTTCATTTCTGCATTATTGAGTTAGGGTTAATAAACGAGTTCGATATCATCAATATACAATCCTGAACCGGTGTACCTGCCTGCTTTATAATCATATCTAGGTGGCCAGTCCAAATTATTTTTATTACTTATTAGACAATCTGCATTTACAGAAGATTTAAATTTAATCTGAATATAAGCAGCCTTAGCGCAATCTGCAGAATATGTCAAAGGAATAGTATATTCAGTCCAACTTGAGGTACTACGGGGATTAAATATGCCGTATGCAATACGTTTCCCATTTGCATCAAACACCTCTATTTCAGCCGCACCATAGTCAGCAGAATTTTTAGCCCTGTATTTATACCAGAACTTCATTCCACTTGGACGAGATGAGAATGAGAATTTCTCGTATTCCGCATTTCCTGTTGAAATATTACAAGAACCTGTCAAGTATAACTCTCCTGGGGTAACATTTTTTGCTCCGTCTGTTCCGATTCCCGGAGCATCATTATTGCCCCAACCTACAGTCTCAATAATAGCACAATAATCACCATTGTAACCTATTCGACCAGCGTCATTACGAGTTCCTGAGAATGAACATAATGATGCGCCATGGTGATTAGGTATAGTAGCATTACCATCACCTATACTTGTGGTCAACTGGTTCATTGTACCCCAAACGGTTTCTGACATATTAGCGCCGGGATAATCAACCCACCAATAATCCGTTAACCCCGGGTCTCTATACCATATATCCATATTACCGTTAGGCAACTGAGTGGCAGCTTCAGTATGAATCTCAAATATTTTTTCTGTTGTAAAAAGAGTAGTTTCACTACCGGGCATATTTGAATAGCCGCGTACTTCAAGTTCATATTTTGTATCAGGTTCGAGACCGGTTACAGTAATAATCGGAGCTGTACTTCCGGCAGGAACATCCGAAGATTCAACCTTGGTCCATGCACCGTCACCCTCCCCTTTCTTTCTTGCATAAATCTCAATGCTGCTACGGTTTATTGCACCTATATTAAGGTGTACTTTTGCACTCGTTGCAAATGTATTTAACCCTACAGGATCATACAGTTCGTCAAAATACATGAATGAGCCCACACGAGAAAAAGTCACCTCGTTAGAGGCGTGAGTACCGCAATATGCCTTGATCTTCACATCCTCATGTCCACTGGGAACCTTTACAAACGCACATAGGCGATATTTGTCATTTCCCGGGTTATTACTCTCCGGCGTCTGTTGGATTCCGTTTACTTTGGTTGATACCTCGTTACCATTTTTATCAAAATAAACAAATCGCAACTGATTGGCAAACTGAATACCACCGTTATACTGAACGTGAACATGGGCCTCATCTTCATACATTCCCAACGCATAATCTGTTCCATTAGTTGATGTAAGCTGAAGCACAAGCTGTATAGGATTTAAAGTCAATGTCATCGGGCTTGACTCACGACCATATCGGTCAGTTACGACAACAGTGAATTTAGTTTGTTTACCATCTTTATAACGTATTGATTTTAATATTGAGCTAAAATCAACAATACCCATCTGGTCAGGATTGACCCAAAGACCGTTAACCTCAAGACCATAGAAACGCAATAATGCCTTATCTTCTTCACTGGTTCCAATCAAATCTATTTCTTTGGGGAATTTATTACCCTCAAATGCCTCATTGCAAAGTTCCTCTGATTCGGTCATAAGCTTAACCGACTGAAGGCCACCCATCGCAACGACCTGAATATCGAGTTCATCATTAAATGGAAGATTCTCAATAAAATCAATAGGTGTAGTACTGTGCGGATCAAATCCACGGGCAATAAGATAAGGAACCGGAATAACATCCACATCATCCGACAAGTCTATAGGTTTCTGGTCAGCGATAATCTTATCATTAAAAGTCACATTAAGAGACACAAGACCCGAACTATTATCAATGTCAAATGTAACTTTATAAAGATGCTGTGCCTTAGCCTCAAATTGATTAATAGTTACTGTTCCTGATTTACCGTCTGGTTTTGTATAACCTACAGTTACCGAAGTCGAGCCGGGCTTGAAAAACAAATTGTCATCATTACCCGCAGGAATATTAAATGTATTTCCACTCGACGAATTCAGCTGACTGTAATAACTCGTCATATATTCCTTAAATCTATCAGTATAATCGACTTTTAATATACAGTTGGCAAGTTTGGCTGTCAAACTAACCGGCGTCTCTCTATTTTCACGCACATTAATTGTGGTCTTTCCTTCAAAAGATGGCTGGTCGATTCCTTCAATGTCTATATCACCATACGACGCAGTCACAGTATAATCCCCAATAGGGAACTCATAAGTCGTAGGTAAATCATCAAACGAGTCATAGCTAAAAACGTGTTTACCCGATTCATGTTCGAGTTTCACCTTCAGTTGTTCGGGAGTTATCGAGCCAAGCAGGTCATCAAGAGAACTGCGACTCTCGGTGCCGTTAATCACACGGCTGTCAACCTCCACTTTCACGGCGACACCTCCGTGCTGTGAAACAGCCGAGTCCTCTCCGCAACCTGTCAGCATCAGCGTGCCGGCAATCAGGGATATGAAGATTTTTTTCATCATAACAATTGGTTTATTCTGTTTTTAATACCGGCCCGAGGCTTCACCGCCTGTGAGTCAGCACACAATATACAACCTGCAAAGATAATCATTTTTTCGCAATAGCCACCTAATCGGCCCCGTTTTTTAACTTTTCAACCAAATTTTCACACTTTTAGCCCACTAATTTCCCAATTACCTCCCGTTCTCCAAGACCTCCAAGCTCTCCGAGTTCTCCATTTACTCTTATCCCGCCAAAACTTTTTGCAAATTTTTTCTCATTTTACTTGACAACGGGGGTCGCCGTTTGCTATCTTTGCAAATTCAAAAGCTCAAAATGAAAAAAAGACTCAAAAAACTCAACATACTCAATGCCCGGATGTCGGCCACTGTCAGCGTCACCATGGTCCTGCTGCTGCTCGGACTCGTCGCCCTAACCGCCCTCGCCGCCAATCAGGTCACCCGACAAATCAAGGAAAACCTCGGTTTTGAAATCATTTTCATTGAAGACGTCAACCCCGCCGACATCGACAGCCTCGGCAACCGACTCAAAACAATGAGCTTCGTCAAAGAAGCATCACTTTTCACCGCCGATGACGCCATGAAACAGTGGCAGGAAGACACCGGCGAAAACGTCATCGAAGTCGTCGGAGTCAATCCCTTTGCATCGGAATATGACGTAAAAGTCAAGGCCGAATATGCCTCACCCGACTCCCTCGAGATGCTTGCCGACCGATTCCGACCCCTCCCGTTTGTCGAGGAAGTCAACGTCCGTGCCGACATGGTTGAGCGCATCAACAAAACGATGAACACCCTCATCCTCGCCCTCTCCATCATAGCCGCAGTTCTCCTGATCATCTCTTTCGTCCTCATCAACAACACCATACGTCTCACCGTCTATGCCCGACGCTTCACTATCCACACCATGAAGCTCGTCGGCGCCACGGCCTCATTCATCCGCCGCCCGTTCATCCTCTCCAACATCGTCAACGGCATCATCGCCGGCCTCATCGCCGACATCCTCCTGGCCCTGCTCATCTACTACGCCTCGTCGCTCGACCCCGCGCTCGCCAATGCCGTTCCCGCCTCCTCGCTCGCTACTCTCTACTGTGCCGTCCCCGTTGCCGGCATCATCATCTGCGCCCTCACATCATTCTGGGCCACAAACCGTTATCTCAATTACGAGTATGACGACCTCTTCAGCTAATTTTAATTTAATCATATAATGGCAAACGTAAAACCCCGCCCCACAGGCCCCGCGTCTGAAATAAAAAAGGAGAAATTCACCGATTTTCCCCTTATTCGCATCAACTTCATCATGATGACCGTCGCCGCCCTCATGATTATCGTCGGCTTTCTTCTGATGCTCGGCAGCCCCTCCACCGCCGAGAGCTTCAATCACGACATTTACTCGACCCGACGCATCGTCATCGGCCCCCTCATCGCCTTCCTCGGGTTTCTTTTCATGGCATTTGCCATCATTTATCGTAAACGCAAATAAACTTTCACTATGGACTGGTTAGAAGCCCTCATCCTCGGCATTGTCCAGGGACTTGCCGAATATCTGCCTATCAGCAGTAGCGGTCACCTTGAAATAATGAGACAACTGCTCGGCGTCGACCTCGAAGGTGCCAAATCGCTCGAATTTGACGTCATTCTTCACGTAGCGACCGTGCTCAGCACCATTGTCATCCTATGGCGCGAGTTCTACCCCCTGTGCCTCTCTTTTTTCACAGTAAAGCGCGACTACAACTTCTATTATGTGCTCAAGATTCTCTTGTCGTGCATACCCGTCGCCGTGGTCGGTCTCTTTTTCAAGGAAACGGTCGAATACTTTTTTAACGGCAACCTCACCATCGTGGGCGTGTGCCTACTCGTGACAGCCGCGCTGCTCGCCTTTGCCTACTTTTTCCGCACTTCGCCTCTGCGCGCCGCCACCTATACTCCGCGCGACATCACCTGGACCGACGCCTTTATCATCGGATGTGCCCAGGCAGTCGCCGTTTTGCCCGGCCTCAGCCGCAGCGGGTCGACCATTGCCACCGGTATCCTTCTCGGCGACGACCGCGAGAAAGTGGCCCGTTTCTCATTTTTTATGGTAATTATCCCCATCCTCGGTGAAGCGCTCCTCGACATGAAAAAAATCATAGCGCCATCGGCCGACGCCCTTGCAGTCGCTCCGCAGGCCCAAGTCGGAGCCACCGCCATGATTG